>JAEURL010000020.1 GCA_016789165.1 Anaerolineales bacterium
CTTCCTGCTGGGCGCGGATGGGCGCGGCACGCTGCGCCTGATGTCCGGCTTCAACGCCAACAAGGCGCCCGGCGTGGTCGGCAAGCTGGGCCTCAAGACGGACGAGTTGATCGCCGCGGTCGCCGCCGCCGCGGGCGACGACGTGTTCATCCTCTCCCGGCTGGGCAAGCTGATCCGCTTTCAGGCCGCCGAGGTGCCGGCCAAGGAAGGCGTGGTCCAGGGCGTCATCTGCATGTCCCTGCGCGGCGACAAGTGCCTGGCCGCCGTCGTCGGCCAGCCCGCGCCGGCCGCCGGCCCCGGTTAATCTTCCGCGCCGGTCCGTCGCCATGCAACGCCTTCGCCTGACCTTCGCCAAGACCGCGGCCATGCGCTACACCGGCCATCTGGACACGCACCTGGCCTGGGAGCGCACCTTCCGCCGGGCCGGCCTGCCGCTGGCCTACTCGCAAGGATTCCATCCGCAGCCGCGCATCCAGCTGGCCGCCGCCCTGCCCCTGGGCTTCACCAGCGAGTGCGAGGTGGCCGACATCTGGCTCGAGGCCCCGCACCCGCTGGAGCAGGTCCGCGCCGCGCTCGAGGCGGCGGCGCCGCCCGGGCTGCAGGTGCTGGCGGTGGCCGAGGCCACCCTGGAGGCCCGCCCGCTGCAGACGCTGGTGCGCTCGGCCGAGTTCAGCGTCCAACTGCGCAGCCCGCTGCCGCCCGAGGCCGTAGACGCCGCCATCGCCGGTTTGCTGGCGCAGGCCACGCTCCCGCACGTGCGCCGCGACAAGCCCTATGATCTGCGGCCCCTGATCGAGGCCCTGGCGCGCGAACGCTCCGAACCCGGCCTGCATCACCTGCGCATGACCCTGGCCGCGCGCGACAGCGCCACCGGCCGGCCGGAGGCGGTGGTGGAGGCGCTGGGCGCCGAGCCGGCCGAGGCCCGCTATCACCGCCTGAAGTTGATTGTGGCCGCGGACGCCTGAGTTTTGACAAACCCGGTTATTGTCGTTATAATTTTCTTCCGTTGCCTCGGCAGCCCGTCGCCGGGGCAATGCCTTGTATCCTAGTCGCGGACGCCCAGCGTCCGCCCACCCAACCTTCCCCGCTCACCCGGCCCTGTGAGTCGCACGCTCTTGCCGGGCGGCGGCGAAGCGAAGATTGGAGCAGACTGATGAAGTACGCGATCGTGCAGAGCGGCGGCAACCAATACCGCTGCGAAGAAGGCGCGACGGTGGACGTCCAGCGTCTGACCGTTGAAGCGGGCAGCAATTACGCCTTCCAGGAAGTGCTGCTCATTTCGGATGGCACGGAGGTCAAGGTCGGCGCGCCGCATGTGGCTGGCGCGCAGGTGGCCGCCACCGTGGTCGGCGAAGTCAAGGGCGAGAAGACCTTCTCGTTCCGCTACAAGGCCAAAGAGCGCCAGCGCAAGCGCCGCGGCCACCGGCAGATCTACACCCGCCTGAAGATTGAAAAGATTGAAGGGTAACGGACATGGCTCACAAAAAAGGCGGCGGCTCCAGCCGCAACGGTCGTGACAGCAACTCCCAGCGCTTGGGCGTCAAGAAGTACGGCGGCGAGGCGGTGCGCTCCGGCAATATCCTGGTCCGCCAGCGCGGCACCAAGATCAAGGCCGGCCTCAACGTGATGGTCGCCAAGGACGATTCGCTCTTCGCCGTGGCTGACGGTTTCGTGCAGTACGAGACCCTGCCGAGCGGCCAGAAGAAAGTCAGCGTGCACCCCGCGCCGGCCCAGGCTGAAAACGCCTGACGGCAGCGAGGGGCCCGGCCTCCCACGAGTGGCGTGAGTCGCTGCCCCCGATCACGCCATCGAAGGAGCCGGTTGGTTTTCACCGGGGCTCGAGGACATCATGCGAGAAAAAATTCACCCCAAGTACTTCGCCAGCGCCAAAATCATCTGCGCCTGTGGCAACACCTGGAACACCGGCTCGACCCGGGAGGTGATCCACACCGACGTCTGCTCCAAGTGCCACCCGTTCTTCACCGGCGAGCAGCGCATCGTGGACACGGAAGGCCAGGTGGACCGCTTCTATAAGAAGCTCGAGGCCCGCACGCAGTTCCAGCAGCAAGTGGCGGCGCGCGAGGCGGCCAAGGCCGTCGTCGAGCAGTCCATCACCGCGCTGGGCCTGGACGAGCGCGTGGTGGCCACGCTCTCGGCCGCCGGCCTGGGCGGCATCCCCCAGGTGCTGGAGGGGCTGGCGGCCGGCGACGAGGCCTTCCTGACCGCCTCCGGCCTGGGCCGCAAGAATCTGATCGACCTCAAGAAGCGCCTGCGCGCCCGCGGCCTGCTGAAGGAAGAGGCCGGCGAGGCCGAGGCCGCCTGACATCCGATCCGACTGCCATGGGAGGGCAGAGCGGCCTGGCCGCCTCTGCCCTCCCTTTTTTTATGCGGCGCCGGCACTGTTCAATCCGGCCGTTCTGGAGATAATTCTCCCGGACCTCCAGCCGCTTGGCCAATTAATCCCTGACCATCCATTCCTCCGCCTATGAAGCATTCGCACGGCTCCATCGAAATCATCACCGGCTCCATGTTCAGCGGCAAGACCGAAGAGCTCATCCGCCGGCTGCGCCGCGCCCGCATCGCGCGCCAGAGCATCCAGGTCTTCAAGCCCGTCATCGACAACCGCTACGCCTCCGAGAAAGTGAAGTCTCACGCCGGCACCGAGTTCGAAGCCACGCCCGTGGCCCGCGCCGCCGAGGTCCTGCCGCTGGTCCGCCCGGACACGACCGTGGTGGCCCTGGACGAGGCCCAGTTCTTCGAGCCCGAAATCGCCGAGGTCTGCCGGGCCCTGGCGGCGCGCGGTGTGCGCGTCATCGTGGCCGGCCTGGACCAGGACTTCCGCGGCGAACCCTTCGGCTCCATGCCGCAGCTGGTCTCGCTGGCCGAGCACGTGGATAAGCTGCACGCCATCTGCGCCGTGTGCGGCAACGAGGCCTCGCGCACCCAGCGCCTGATCAACGGCGAGCCGGCCCAGTACGACGATCCGGTGGTGGTGGTGGGCGCCAGCGAGCTGTACGAGGCCCGCTGCCGGGAGCACCACCTGGTGCCGCGCCGGCCCACGCCCAGCACCAGCCAGCCCCCGGCCCTGCAGCCCGCCCAGCCCGGCCAGCCCGAGATGCTCGCCGGCGTGCTGATCAGCGAGGCGCAGCTGCAGGCGCGCATCCGCGAGCTGGGCGACGCCATCAGCCGGGACTACGCCGGCCGCAGCGTGCTCCTGCTGTGCATCCTGCGCGGCGGCGTGCTCTTCCTCACCGATTTGATGCGCCAGCTCAGCGTCCTGCACACCCTGGACTTCATGGCCATCTCGTCGTATGACCCCGGCGTCCGGCGCTCGTCCGGCCAGGTGCGCATCGCCCTGGACGTCAGCCAGAACATCGAGGGCCAGCACGTCCTGGTGATCGAGGACATCGTGGATACCGGCCACACCATCGCGGCCGTGCTGGACCTGCTGGCGACGCGCCGGCCGGCCTCGCTCAAGATCTGCACCCTGCTGGACAAAGCCGAGCGGCGCGAGGTCCAGGTGCCCATCGACTACGTGGGCTTCACCATCCCCAATCACTTCGTGGTGGGCTACGGCCTGGACGTGGACGAGTATTACCGCAATCTGCCCTACATCGGCGTCGTCAAAGAGGGCTTCGTCTTTCACCCCTAGCCCATGCCCGTCCCGGAAGCGCTGCAGCCCTACGCCGGCCGCTGGGTGGCGTTGATCCAGGCCGAGGTGGCCGGCGTGGGGGCCACGCCGGAGGCCGCCCGCGCCGCCGCCCAGTTGGCCCGCCCCAAAGAAACGCCCCGCCTGGAGTTCGTGCCCGAGCCGTTCGCCCTGGCGCTGCCCGAGATCGTGCGGCGTCTCGGCCAGGCCCTGCCGGCGCCCGAACAGGTCTGGCTGGTGGGCGGCGCCGTGCGCGACCTGCTGCTCGGCCGGCGCCTGCACGACCTGGATTTCGCCGTGGCCGGCGACGGGCTGGCGGCCGCGCGCCAGGCGGCCAAGGCGCTGGACGCCGCGGTCTTCCCGCTCGACGCCGAGCGCGGCGTGGGCCGCGTGCTCCTCACCACCGCCGACGGCGTCCTGACCCTGGATTTCGCCCGCCTGCGCGGCCCCGATATCTTCACCGACCTGGCCAGCCGGGATTTCACCGTCAATGCCCTGGCCCTGCCTCTGGCCGCGCCCGACACCCTGGTGGACCCGCTGCGCGGCACCGCCGACCTGCGCGCTAAACTCATCCGCGCCTGTTCGGCGACGGCGATCACGGACGACCCGGTGCGGGCGGTGCGCGCCGTGCGGCTGGCCGCGCAGCTGGGCTTTCGGCTGGAGCCGGCCACGCGCGCGGCCGTCAAGGCCGCGGCCCTGGCCGCGGTCTCGGCCGAGCGCCTGCGCGACGAGCTCGTGCGCTGCCTGGGCGGCGGCCGCGTCGAGCCGGCCGTTCGCGCGCTGGAGCTGACCGGCCTGCTGAGCCAAATGGTGCCCGAGTTGTCGGCGCTGAAGGGCCTTCACCAATCGCCCCCGCACACCCTCGACGGCTGGGAGCACACCCTGGCCGTGCTGGTGCGGCTGGCCGAAATCCTGGCGGTGCTGGGGCCGGTCCATGACGTGGACGCGGCCTCCGACCTGACGCTTGGGCTGCTGACCGTCCGGCTGGGCCGCTACCGCGCGCCGCTCAGCGCGCATCTGGCCGCCCCCTTCGCCGACGACCGGCCGCGCCGCGGGCTGCTGATGCTGGCCGCGCTGCTGCACGACGCCGCCAAGCCGGCCACGCGCAGCCAGGACCCGGACGGCCGGATCCGGTTCCTGGGCCACGAGGCGGCCGGCGCTCGCCAGGCGGCGGCCATCCTGCAGCGCCTGCATTTCAGCGTGGATGAGGTCCGCTACGTTCAGACGGCGGTGGCCAACCACATGCGGCCCCGCCAGCTCACCCAGGCCGGCGAGCCCAGCGCCCGCGCCATCTATCGCTTCTATCGGGACACCGGCCCAGCCGGCGTGGATATCGTGCTGCTGTCGCTGGCCGATTACCTGGCCAAATTCGGGGGCACGCCCCCGCCGCAGGACGAGTGGGCCGGCCACGTGGCCGGCTGTGCGCGCCTGCTGGAGGCTTACTTTGAACGGCGCGCGGAGCAGGTGCTGCCGCCGGCCCTGATCACGGGCGACGATCTGCTCCAGACGCTCGCGCTGACGCCCGGCCCCCTGGTCGGCAAGTTGCTGGAGGCGGTGCGCGAGGCGCAGGCCGCCGGCGAGGTCACCGATCGGGCGGCGGCGCTGGACTATGCCCGCCGGCTCCGGAGCTCGCCCGACGCGCTGGACCCGCCGGGCTGAGCGGCCTCCCGCCTACCCCGCGGCGGCCGGCTCCGGCGCCGCGTCCGGCACGTCCCGCTCCACGTGCCGCAGGCGCGGATCGGCGGCCGCGGCCAGGGTGAGGACCAGCACGCCCAGGCCGGCCAGCGCAAACATCAGCCCGAGGCCGCGCCCGCGGCCCACGCCCAGCACGGCCCCGGCCGGCCCGCCGGCCAGCGCGCCCCCAACCCGCATCGCGGGCTCGAAGACGTAGTCCGCCAGCCAGCCGCCCAACAGATAACCTACCGGCATGGTCGAGCGCCCGAGCATGGTCCGCAGCGCCAGCACCCGGCCGAGCATGGCCGGCTCCACCTTGCTCTGAAACAGCGCCAGCACCAGGCTGGACCCCATCGGCACCGCGAACAGCAGGATGAAATAGCCGGCCCCCACGCTGGGCAGCGCCGGCCGCAGCCCCACCACCAGCAGGCCCAGCGCCGACAGCGCCACGCCCCCCAGGATGCCGGCCACCCGGCGCCGGGGGCCGCCCCAGACGCTCAACAGGAAGCTGCCCAGCAGGGTGCCGACACCGGCGATCGAATACACCAGGCCCAGCGCCGTCGCATCCGCAAACGACAGGACGAGCGGCCCGGTCAGCACCAGGACGCCGTTGAGCAGCAGGTTGACGCCGGCGAAATACCCGATCAGGTGCAGCAGCCCGGGCCGGGCCAGCAGATAGGGCCAGCCCAGGCCGGCCTCCGCCCACAGGGAGCGGCGCTGGGCGCCGCGCGGCTCGGCTTGCGGCTGCGGGATCGCCACCGCCAGCAGGGCGCCCACGGCGAAGAAGTAGGTGGCGAAGTCGATCAGCATCAGGCCGCCCAGGCCAATCTGGCCGAACAGCCAGCCGGCCAGCAGAGGCGCGGCCAGCAGCGCCGTGGATTGGCTGAACTGCACCAGGCTGTTGGCGCGCACCAGTTGAGCCGAGGGCACCAGCTGCGGGATGGCGGCGCTGTAGGCCGGCTCCTGAAAGGCGCTGCAGATCGAGCCGGCCAGCACGATCAGGTAGACGGCCCCCACGTCGAGCCGGCCGGTGAGGTACAGCGCCGCCGCCGCCAGGGTCACCAGCGCGTTGCCGGTGTCGGCGGCGGCCATCACCCAGCGCCGGCTCCAGCGGTCGATCAGCACGCCGGCGGCCGGCGCCAGCAGGATGCGCGGCAGGCTGTCCAGCAGGGCATACACGGCGAAGGCCGTGGCCTGGCCGGTCCGCTCGAACACAAAGACGGCCAGGCCGAAGCTCGTCAGGCCGGAGCCGAGGATCGAGATGAACTGGCCAGTCCAGATCAACAGGAAACGGCGCATGGGGTTTTAGATTTGAGAAGGGGGTGGGCGGCCGAGCTGAATTATGCCGCCGGTCGGCGGCCGGCGCCAGGGCGAACAGCGCTCAGTACATCAGCCGGCGCGGCGTGGTCAGCCGGGCCAGCTTGCGCGGGATGTTCTTGTAGACCTTGCCGAGCGCCTCGGCGAACAGCTGGTTGTCTTCCAGCCGGCTCCAGAAATCCGTGGCCGGCAGATGGGCGCCAAAGCCGAGGTCCGGCGGCACTTCGTGCGGGGCCGGGATCTCGGGCAGGGCCGGCCCGGCCCAGAAGGCCTCCGGCGCGGCCGGCAGGCGGCTGACCGCCTCCGCGAACTCCGCCTGCCGGCGGGCCAGTTCGCGCTCCACGCAGCGGCGCAGGGCGGCCTCGCCGCCCAGCCCGCGCAGGATCAGCAGGAAAACGGGATGCACGGCCAGGGCGCGCGCCAGGAAGTGCACGCCCACCTCCAGCACGTCGCGGCTGCGCGTGCTGGCGGCTACCTTGCACGTGTCCCAGGCCGGCACCAGGTCCAGTTCGTCCAGCAGCACCGGGGAGAGCGGCGTGCCCTGGCCCAGCCTCACCAGCGTCGCCGGCTGCGACAGCCACTCCAGGGCGGCCTCGCGGCGCGCGGCCGGCAGGGGCGGCAGCGTGAGGCGCAAGCGCTGCGGGCCGCGCTTGGTCACAAAGGCGATCTCGGCCTGGGCGCCCTCGATGCGCACGCTCTCCACCCGGTCGCTGAACTCCCAGGTCCAATAATAGTTGTTGCGGCTGGCCTGCTCGCGCCGCAGCACGGCGCTGTGCAGGAAGTCCGGCAGGCGCAGGGCGCGCAGCAGGCCCTCCGCCGCCGCCTGGCTGGCCTGGCCATACAAATAGGTCAGCGAGCTGGCCTCCCAGGCCTGGATGACGGCGCGGCCGGCCGCCAGGGTCTGCAGACGCGGCGAAGTGCGCAGGGCGTCGCCCAGCTCCGGCTCGAACAACTCCAGCGCGGGGAGCAGATCCTGCCAGGTGGTCATTCGTCCAGCGCCTCCCGGCGCAGGGTCAGCAGGTCGCGCAGCTCGTCCGTGCTCAGCTCGGTCAGCCAGCTCTCGCCGCTGCCGACGATCTGCTGGGCCAGGGCCAGCTTGCGCGTGATCAGCTCGTCGATGCGCTCTTCCAGCGTGCCCCGGCAGATGAGCTTGTGCACCTGGACGGTCTGCGTCTGGCCGATGCGGAAGGCGCGGTCAGTGGCTTGGTTCTCCACCGCCGGGTTCCACCAGCGGTCGTAATGGAAGATGCGGTTGGCGCGGGTGAGGTTGATGCCGGCCCCGCCGGCCTTCAGCGAAAGGACGAACACGCGCGGCGCGGCCTGACCGTTGCGCCCGGCGCCGTCCTGGAAGCGCGCGATCATGGCCGCGCGCTGGCCCGTCGGCGTCCCGCCGTGCAGGTAGAGCGTCTCGCCGAAGGTCTCGGTCAGGTATTCGTGCAGCAGGCTGCCCATCTCGGCGTACTGGGTGAAGATCAGCACGCGGTCTTCCTCGGCCAGTGCCTGCTCCAGCATTTCGGTCAGCCGGTTCAGCTTGCCGGAACGGTGCCGCAGGGCGCTCTTGTCGCCCAGCAGGTGGCGCGGGTGGTTGCAGACCTGCTTGAGCTTGGTCAGGGTGGCCAGGATCAGGCCGCGGCGCTGGATGCCGCCGGCGCCGCCGATCTGGCGCAGCGACTCCTGCGTGACGGCCCGGTACAGCGCGGCCTGCTCCTTGGTCAGGCCGCAGTACTCCTTCATCTCATTCTTGGGCGGCAGATCGCGGATGACGCTCTGGTCGGTCTTCAGGCGGCGCAGGATAAAGGGCCCGGTGAGCGCGCGCAGGCGGGCGCTGGCGTGCTCGTCGCCGGTGCGCTCGATGGGGCCGGCCAGGTTGCGCTGGAAGGCCTCGGCCGAGCCCAGATAGCCGGGGTTGAGGTAGTGCATGATCGACCACAGGTCCTGCAGGCGGTTCTCCAGCGGCGTGCCGGTGAGCGCCACCCGGTAGTGGGCCGGCAGGCGCCGCGCCACCTGGGCCTGCTTGGTGGCCGGGTTCTTGATGTTGTGGGCTTCGTCCAGCACCAGCCCGCCCCAGGCCACGCGCTCCAGGAAGGCGGCATCGCGCGGCAGCAGGGCGTAGCTCGTAATCACCAGGTGCACGTCCGCCACGCCGGCCACGAAGTCGTCGCCTTTCAAGCGGTCCGGGCCGTGGTGGGCGTAGCAGCGCAGGCCGGGGGTGAAGTGCGCGGCCTCGCGCACCCAGTTGTTCACTACCGTGGTCGGGCAGACCAGCAGGACCGGCTGCTTCAATTCGCCCGCGTCCTGATCGCGGGCCAGCAGGGCCAGGAATTGGATGGTCTTGCCCAGGCCCATGTCGTCGGCCAGGCAGGCGCCGAAGCGGTACTGGCGCATGAAGGCCAGCCAGGAGAGGCCGTTCACCTGGTAGGGGCGGAGCTGGCCCACGAAACTGGCCGGCTGCGGCAGAAGGGTCAGCGGCTGGTGGCCGCTCAGGCGGTCCACCATCTCGCGCAGCCAGCCGTCGAGGCGGACGCCTTCGACCTCCAAGCCCTCCCAATCCGCCGGCCCGGCCAGGGCCAGGCCCAGCGCCTCGCCCAGCTGCAGTTGCCCCTGGCTGCGCCGGTGGCGCTCGGCCAGGCGCAGGGCGGCCTGCACTTCGTGCGGGTCGAACTGCATCCACTCGCCGCGCACCTGCACCAGCGCGGTCTTGGATTGGGCCAGCTGGTGCAATTCCTCCAGGGTCAGCGCCTGATCGCCGACGGCCACCTTCCAATCGAAATCCACCACCGCCTGCAGGCCCAGCAGCCCTTCGCGGGTGTTTTGTCCCAGGCTGAGGCGCACGCGCAGCCGGCGCTGGCGCTCCTTCCACCAGGCCGGCACCAGCACCCCGAAGCCGCGCTCGCTGAGGGCCTGGGCGTGCGTTTCCAGGAAGGCCACGGCCGCCTGCGTGGTAAGCGGCAGGTGGACGGGCTCGGCCTCGGCCAGGGTGACGTGCAGCGGGACGTACACGGCCGCGGCCTGCGCCAGGCCGGCCCGCAGGATCTCGGGCATGGCCGGCTCGGGCGGCGCCTCCCAGATCTCGCTGGCCGCCCACAGCACGTCGGGCCGGTCCTTGGGCTGCAGGTGGAAGGACAAGCGCCAGGCCGCCTCGGCCAGGTTCAGGGCCTCGCCGGCCACTGGCGGCTCCAGGCGGAAGGCCACCCGCTGGGCGCTGACGAGATAGCGGTGGGTGTTGCGGGCCCAGGCGCGCACACGTTCGCCCAGCGCCGGCTGATCGGCGGCCGGCCGCACGTTGTTCAGGTTGTGCCGCGAACGCGGGAAGAGGTCCAGCCACCACAAGTCGGCGGCCCCCGGCGGCGGCGCCTTGGGCTGATACTTCTTGGGGTCAAAGAACGGGCTGCGGCCGGGCGTGTAGTTCTGGCCGATGTAGTCGGCCACGCTGTCGGCCACAAAGCCGGCCACCAGCTCGGCCGGGCCGGCCAGCGGCTGCGCCAGGGCCAGCGCCGCCGGCGGCATGGCCTGGGCCAGCCGGGCGGCCAGGTCGGCCAGGTCCGGCTCGGACAGCACCGCCTCCCAGGGGCCGCGGCCGGCCTCGTCGGCCGCCGGCAGAAAGCGGCCGCGCGCCAGCACCAGGCCGGCCAGCCGCGCCGCGCGGCTCC
>JAEURL010000073.1 GCA_016789165.1 Anaerolineales bacterium
CGGAGCTGTGCGCGACCATCACTCCCGCCGCCGGAGGAAGAGGCGCGGCCTGTCCCTGGACGCCGGCCACCATGCTCCTGGACGTGCGCACGGCCTTCGTCACCAAGGAGGGCTTCTCCTACGTCCCCATGAACTATGACCGGGCCTTCCACGGCCCGGTGCTGGCGCGCGACGCGCTGGCCGGCAGCCTGAACGTGCCGGCCGTGCTGACGCTGGACCACATCGGCCTGCCCACCCTGCTGCGGCTGGCCGGCCGGATGGGGTTGACCACGCTCTCCGACGCGGACCGCTTCGGCCTGGCGCTGACGCTGGGCGGCGGCGAGGTGCGCCTGCTCGACCTGACGGCCGCCTTCGGGGCCTTCGCCAACGGCGGCCGGCGCGTGGAGCCGGCCGTCATCCTGGAGGTGCGCGACGCGGCCGGAAAGCTGATCGAAAAGTGGCGGCCGAGCAGCGGCGAGCCGGTGCTGGATGAGCGGGTGGCCTTTCTGATCACGGACATCCTGGCCGACAACAACGCCCGCGGCGCCACCTTCGGGTTCAACAGCGTCTTGCAGATCGGCCGGCCGGCGGCGGTGAAGACCGGCACCACCACGGATTATCACGACAACTGGACCGTGGGCTACACGCCCGAGCTGGTGGCCGGGGTCTGGGTGGGCAATGCGAACAACACGCCCATGATCAACCTGAGCGGGGTGGCCGGCGCCGGGCCGATCTGGCACGATTTCATGCGCGCGGCGCTGGCCGGCAAACCGGCCAGTGAATTCACGCGGCCGGCCGGCCTGGTGCAGGTGGAAGTGTGCGTGCCGTCCGGCGGCCTGCCCACGCCGCTCTGCCCGCGCACCCGGCTGGAGTGGTTTTTGGCCGAGGCCGTGCCCACCCAGCCGGACACGCTCTACCAGGCCTACCTGATCGATTCACGCACCGGCGGCCCGGCCGACGCCGAGACCCCGCCCGAAGCGCGCGTGACCCAGGTCTACATGCAGCTCCCGCCCGAGGCGCGCGATTGGGCGGCGCAGGCCGGCCTGCCGCAGCCGCCCAGCTCAGCGAAGGCGGACACCGGCGCCGGTGAGGCGCTGCAGATCGCGTCGCCGGACCCGCAGACGGTCTACCAGATCAGCCCGCGCGCGCCGCGCGCAAACCAGAGGATCCCGCTGCGGGTGGTGGCGCGCGCGCCGCTGGCGGCGGTGACGTTTCTGCTGAACGGCGAGCCGGCCGGCACGGCCACGGCCAGCCCGTTTGAAATCTGGTGGACGCTAACGCCGGGGACGTTCCGACTGGAGGCGCAGGCGCAGCTGGCCACCGGGGAGGTGGTCACCAGCGCGCCGATTCAGTTCACGGTAAACCCGTAGGGGGCGATCAGGCCGGCGCCGGCCGGGCGTCGTGCAGGTCCTTGAGCTCCGCCAGGATCTCGTTCTGGCGCTCGCGCACGTACGGCAGGATCGACAGCATCTGCACATCCTGGGCGAACGTGATCCCCACCCGCGCCAAGCCCCCTTCCACCCGCACAAACCGCACCGTGCCGGAGAGCTCCAGGGCCGAGGTCACCGGCTGAGGCAGCGGCAGGCTCAGGCTCACCACCGCCCGCGGCCGCAGGGCGCCGGCCTGGCCGGCGGGCACATGCAGGCCCAGGCCGTTGATCGACACATCGGTGAGCTCGCCGCGCAGGGCCGTCCCGCCGCATTCCAGCTGCACCCGGATCGGCTGGCGCGGCGCCACGCGCACGGTCATGCGGTCGCCCACGTGCTGGCTGGCGTATTGCAGCTGGCCCAGGGTGGCCTGGTTGAGGGCCAGATCCACGCTAAGCACCTGCGCGCTGACGGCCTCCTCCAGCAACTGGCTGAGCAGGATGGTGGTGGTCTCCAGCGTCAGGCAGATCACCTCGAACGAGGGCACCCGCACCGTCACCGTCTCCAGGTCCAGGCCGGCCACGAAGGCCGGATAGACGATGGGCACGCCCTTGAAGAGGTTCAGCAAATCCAGCGGCCGGTTGGCCCGCTGCAAACGCTGCAGACCGGTGAAGATCGTTTCTGGGATCGTCATAGTGGCTCCCCGACCACACGGGCGGACGCTGCGCTCCTCCTCCAGCATACGCGAGCCGGCGGCGGCTGGCAAGCGCCGCTCAGCGCACGGTAAAGGTCACGGGCGGGCTGTCGGCGGTGTTGCCGGCGGCGTCATAGGCGCGGGCGGACAGGGTGTACACGCCCGGCCGCGGGATGGGCCAGCGCGTGGACCAGGGCGCGGCGCCGGCCTGGCCCAGCAGCACACCGTCCAGGTAGAACTCCACCCGCGTCAGCGAAAGGTTGTCCGCGGCCTCCGGCTGGATCACCACCACCCCCTCGCTGGCGCTGATGACCTGGCCGTCGGCCGGCGCCAGCAGCCGCACGGTGGGCGGGCGGTTGTCCACGGTCACGGGCACGCTGGAGGTCTCGAACGTGTACGGCCCGCCGTCCGGGTTGTTCTTCACCACCACCAGCTGCAGCGAATACAAGCCGTCCAGGCCCTGGGTGTTCCAGGTCTGCAGCCAGCCGTTCTCCATCTGGTCGTAGCGGTCGCCCTCGATCTGGGTGTAAGCGGTGGGATACAGGCCCTGGCCGACCTGCAGGCGGAAGAAGGCGAAGTTCTCGGCCTTGGCCGTGCCCGTGATGGTGACCGTCCCGCGCAGGTAGCTGAACGGCGCCGGCGAGAGGATGGCCACGTTCCCGGCCGGCAGACAGGCGGTGCCGATGGCATCGTACTCGGCCGGCGGCTGGGGCACGCGCGCGGCCTGGGCCCATTCGGCGGCCTCGGGCGGCAGAACCTGGAAGACGCGCTCCTCCACCAGCTCCGGCGGCGTGCAGGCGGTGGCGCGCAGGCCGCTCTCGCGGTTGATCACCACCGGCTGCCAGATGTTGTCCGGCACGGTGGGCTCGTTGCCGGCCAGGAAGATGTCCTCCCGCGTGGACGGGCAGTATGGGGTGGGCTGCAGGCCGGACGGCTCGCAGACCGTCGCTGTGGTCACGCCGGCCGGCCGGGTCCAGGTCTGCACGGCCAGGGTCTGGGCGGCGTAGGACAGCACGGCGTGCCAGATGGGCGCGGCGCCGGCCAGGCCGCTGACCCCCTCCATCGGCGTATTGTCCGCATTGCCCACCCAGACGCCGACGGCCAGCTGCGGGATATAGCCGACCGTCCAGTTGTCCCGGAAGTCGTTGGTGGTGCCGGTCTTGGCGGCGGCCCGCCAGCCCTTGATCAGCAGCGGGTTGTCGCGGCCGAAGGCGTCGGCGCGGGCTTCGTTGTCGGAGAGCACGTCGTTGATCAGATACGCCAGCTCCGGGCTGAGCACGGGCTGGGTGCGCGGCGCCTGCTCGTACAGCACGCGGCCCTGCGCGTCCTCGATGCGCCGGATCACAAGCGGGTCCAGCTGGCGGAAGCCGGGGCGCAGCCGGTCCTCCGGGACCGTCTGGCCGGCCATGACGCCGCTGTTGGCAAAGACGCTGTACGCGTAGGTCAGGTCCAGCAGGGTGACCTCGCCGCCGCCCAGGGTGAGGGCCAGGCCGTAGGCCCCGGTCTCCAGGGTGTTGAGCCCCAGCCGCTGGGCCAGGCGCACCACGTTGTCCACGCCGACGGTGTTGAGGGTCTCGACGGCCGGGATGTTGTAGCTGCGCGCCAGGGCCTGGCGCATGCTCACCGGGCCGTGGAACTTGCGGTCGTAATTCTCGGGCTCATACGGTTCGCCGCCGGCGATGGGAAAGACACGGCGCACGTCCAGCACCAGGCTGGCCGGCGAATAGCCCTGGCGGAAGGCCTCCAGGTAGGTGAAGGGCTTGAAGGCCGAGCCGGGCTGACGCAGGCCGTCCACGGCGATGTTGAAATTGCCGGCCAGATCGATATTCCAATAGTCGATCGAGCCGAGCAGGGCCAGCACCTCACCGGTGCGCGGGTCCAGCACCGTCACGGCCGCGTTGGTGGCATGGTGGTCCACGCCGGCCGCCGCCCGGCCCGGCGCCGGCAGGAAGGCCGCGGCCAGGCAGGGCCGGCCGCCGAAGGCCGGCGTCACGCTCTCCGGCGCCGCCCCGCTCAGGCGCGCCACCTGGGTCTGGGCCGTGCATTCCACCTGATGCTGCAAATCCAGGTCCAGGGTGGTGACGACCTTCAGCCCGCCGCGGTTGAGGTAATCCGCGCCGTCCAGGCCCAGGCGGGTCAGGATCTGTTCGGCCTGCTGGCGGGCGTAGACCGCGAAGTGCGGGGCCTGCACGTCGAAGCGTTTAACCGGCGGCTGGAGGGTGAGGGGCTCCGCCTTGGCGGCCGCGGCCTGGGCGGAGGTGAGGAAGCCGGCGCCGGCCATCACGTCCAGCACCAGCTCCTGCCGGCGCTTGGCCTCGGCGAAGTCATCGGCCGGGTTGAGGCCGGGGCTCTGCGGGATGGCGGCCAGCAGGGCGGCCTCGGGCAGGTTCAGCGCGGCGGCGTGCTTGCCGAAGTACACCAGGGCGGCCGCGTCGATGCCGTAGGCCAGGTTGCCGTAGAAGTTGGTGTTGAGATACCACTCCAGGATCTGCTCCTTGGAGTACTGGCGCGTGATCTCGGCGGCCAGCAGGATCTCGCGCGCCTTGCGGTCGTACGAGCGCTCGGCGCGCTGCTCCAGCGGGATGAGCGTGTTCTTGACCAGCTGCTGGGTGATGGAGCTGCCGCCCTGCACGGACCCGCCCTGCAGGTTGGAGAGCAGGGCGCGGGCGATGCCCAGCCAGTCGTAGCCGGGATTGGTGAAGAAGGTCTGGTCTTCCAGCGCCACGGTGGCGCTGATCACGGCCGGCGGCAGGGCGTTGTAGAAGACGTACTGCCGGTCGCCGCCGCGCGGATCGATCACCTCCAGCAGCACGGTTTGGCCGGTGCGGTCGTACAGGCGCGAGGTCTGGAAGAAGTCCGGGTTCTCGGGGCTGAGGGCGGCCCGCAGGGCGGCGGCGGGCGGCAGGTCGCGTGTGAAGTAGGCGTAGGCGGCGCCCAGCAGGCCGGCCGCCGCCGCGCTCAGGACCAGCAGGCCGAAGAGGACCGTGCCGGCCGCGCCGGCCAGCCAGCGCAGGCCGCGCTGGGCGCCGCGCTGTTCGGCCTGGCGCCGGCCCTGCCGGCGGCGGACGATATCGGTGACGGTGGGCATAGGCGGACGTTAGCCCAGAGGCGCTGGGCTGTCAACGTCCGCGGCCAGCATCGCCAGGAACGCGTCCACCACCTGCGGATCAAAGTGCGAGCCGGACAGCAGACGGATGTGGTCCACCACCTTCTCGCTCGGCCAGCTCTCGCGGTACGGGCGGTCGGAACGGAGGGCGTCCCAGACGTCCACCACGGCGAAGAGGCGCGCCGCCAGCGGGATGGCCTCGTCCAGCAGTCCGCGCGGGTAGCCGGTGCCGTCCCACTTCTCGTGGTGGCAATAGGGGATGTCGATGGCGGGATAGAGGAAGGGGATGGCGGCGATGATCTCGTAGGCGTAGGTGGGATGCTTGCGCATCACCAACTGCTCGGCCTCGGTCAGCGGGCCGGGCTTGCGCAGGATATCGTCCGGGATGCCGATCTTGCCGATATCGTGCAAGAGCGCGCCGCGGCGGATGTTCACCAGGTCGGCCTCGGGCAAGCCCATGCGCCGCGCCAGGCGGAGGGTGGTTTCGGTGACCCGCCGGGTGTGGCCCTCGGTCTCCTTATCGCGCAATTCCAGGGCGATGGCCCAGCCCTCCAGGGTGGCGTCGTAGGCTTCGGTCAGCCGGGCGTGGGAGGTTTGCAGCTCGTCAAACAGCCGGGCTTTGGCCACGGCCAGGGCCACCGGGCCGGCCGCGCGCTCCGCCACCGCGATCTCCTCGGCCGTGAAGGCGTGGGGCTGGTGGTAGGCGATGATGGCGGCGCCCAGCCGGCGGCCGCCCGCGATCAGGGGCAGGCCCAGCTCGGAACGGCTGGGGAAACGCAC
>JAEURL010000147.1 GCA_016789165.1 Anaerolineales bacterium
GATGGTGCGCAGGCCCAGGTTGCGCGCCAGGTTGACGATGGTGTGGATGACCTCCGCCTTGCCGGCGTTCATCTGGCGCACGAAGCTCCGGTCAATTTTAAGCGTATCCACCGGCAGCTGCACCAGGTAGCCCAGGGAGGAGTAGCCCGTGCCGAAGTCGTCGATCTCGATCTGCACCCCCAGCGCGTGCAGCTGCTGCAGGCTGATCACGGCCAAGTCGATATTCTCCATGATCACACTTTCGGTGATCTCGAGCCGCAGCTGGGAGGGGGCCAGGCCCGTGACGGCCAGGCTGGCCTCAATCTGGGCGGCCAGATCCGGCCGGACGAAATGCCGGCCCGAGATGTTGACGTTCACCGAGAGCGGCTGCACGGGCTGGAGCGTCTGCCAGGCTTGGACCTGGACGGCCGCCTGCTGCAGCACCCAGCGGTCGATGGGGATGATCAGCCCGGTATCCTCGGCCACCGGCACAAAGCGGGCCGGCGGCTCCAGGCCGCGCTCTGGGTGCTGCCAGCGCACCAGCGCCTCAAAGCCGGTCAGCCGGCCGTCGGCCAGCGCCACGATCGGCTGATAGTGGACGCGCAGTTCGCCGCGCTCCAGGGCCCGGCGCAGGTCCGCCTCCAGGCCCAGGCGCGCCACCGCGTCCACGCGCATGCTGGCCTGGAAGAGCTCGTGCCGGGCTTTGCCCAGCGCCTTGGCCCGGTACATGGCGATGTCGGCGTCGCGCAGCATTTCGTCGGCGCGCTCGTAGCCGGCCTCGCTCAGCACCACGCCGATGCTGGCGGACGTGATCACCTCCAGGCCGCCCAGGTCAAAGGGGGCGCTGAGCTGTTCCTGCAGCCGGCCCGCGATCTGGGCCGCCTCGTCGGCGCCGTGCACGTCGTCCAGCAGGATCACGAACTCGTCGCCGCTCAGCCGCGCCAGGGTGTCGGCCGCCCGCAGCACCCGCTCCAGGCGCCGCGCCGCGGCCGTCAGCAGCTGGTCGCCGCGCGGGTGGCCCAGGCTGTCGTTGATCACCTTGAAGCGGTCGATATCCAAGAAGAGCACGGCGAAGGCGTAGCCGTCATGGCGGTGGCTGCGCCGGATCGCCTGCTCCAGGCGGTCCGCGAACAAGGCCCGGTTGGGCAGGCCCGTCAACGGGTCGTGGAAGGCGTCGTACAGCCGCTGCGCCTCGGCATGCCGGCGGTCGGTGATATCGCGGTAGTTGACCACCAAACCGCGGACCGCCGGCTCGGTCAGCAGGTTGGCGCCGGTGGCCTCCAGCCAGCGCCAGGAGCCGTCGTGGTGCAGGTAGCGGAAAGTCACGGTGGCCGGCTGGCCCGGCGTCTCCAGCAGCCGGTGGAAGACGGTCAAGACTTCCGGCAGATCGTCGGCGTGCACGGGCGCCAGGCTGTTCTGTCCAAAGGGCGCTTCCAGAGCGTAACCCAGCACGCGCATGGTGGACGGGCTGGCGTAGATGAGCGCGCCGCGCTCGTCCAGGATGGCAATCGCATCGCCGCCGTTTTCCAGCAAGGCGCGGGTGCGGGCCTCGCTTTCGCGCAGCGCGGTCTCGGCCTGTTTGCGCTCGGAGATGTCGCGCGCCACCGCGATCACCACCGCCTGGCCGAAGTATGTGCCCGGCGTCAGGCTGACCTCTTTGGGGAAGACGGTGCCATCGTTCCGCCGCCCCCAGAATTCGAAGCGCTGCGGCGCGCCGGCCAGCGCCCGCTGCACGGCCTGGCCGACGGCCGCCAGATCATTGCGGCCCGGCGCGGCCAGGAACTCCGGCGTCTGGCCGATGAACCGCTCGCGCGGGTAGCCGTACATGGCCTCGGCCGCCCGATTTACATCCAGGAAGCGCCCCTCCTGATCCTGGATGTAGATCGTCTCCGTCAAGCTGTCCAGAAGCCCGCGGTAGCTGGCCTCGGAGATGCGCAGTTGCTGCTCGGAGCGTTGGCGTTCGGTGACGTCCCGGAACCAGACTGCCAGGCGGCCCGGCTCCGCCTGGAAGGCGTGCACCTCAAAGGCGCCGGCGATGCGCCCATCCTGGTAATCCACCTGGGCAGTCTGCCAGTGGCCGCCCTGGCCGGCCACCGCGCGGTAACGCGCCGGGATCTCGGTCTGAACCAGCGCCGGGAAGGCGGCCTCCAGCGTCAGCCCGATCAGGGCCGCGTGGTCAATCCCCAGGAGGCGGTCAGCGGCTGGGTTGGCGCCCCGAAACACCAGCCGGCCGTCCGGCTCAAGCTGATACAGGTGGACCCCCATCGGCGAGGCCTCCACCATGCGCTGGAAGCGTTCTTCGCTCAGGCGCCGGGCGCTGGCGTCGTTGAGCAGCACCATCTCGGCCGGCCGGCCGGCGAAGGTTGTGGGTTGGGTGATGAGCTCGACGTCGCTGACGGTGCCGTCCTTCTTGCGGCAGCGGCCGGGGGTGGGTTGCAGCGCCGCCACGGTCAGCCGCAGCAGCTCCGCCTCGGTGTAGCCCAAGTGCGCGGCCGCCGCCGCGTTGACGGCCAGGAGGGCGCGGGTTTCCCGGTCGACCACCCACATGGGCTGGGGGCAGCTTTCGAACAGCCGCCGGTAATCGGCCGCGGCTTCGGTCTGGCGGTCGTCCGGCCGCGCCGGCCGGGCCAGGATCAGCAAGCCGGCCACGCTGAAGAAGGCGGCGGCCGGCAGCAGCCAGTCGGCCCAGGGCGCGGCCAGAAGCTCCGGCCCCGCCAGCCCATCGCCGGCAAGGAGCAGATAAACGGCCAAGGCGCTCAGGCTGGCCGTCGCCAGCGCCAGCCCTTCGCCGAGCAGCAGGCCGCCGGCCAGGATGACCACGCCGTAGGCGGCGTAGCCGGGCCCGCCGGCTGTTCGGCTGAAGTAAAGTGTCAGCAGCAGCCACAGGCCGAGCACGGTCAACGCGCTGGCGGCGCGGACATGGCCGCGGAACAACAACCCGCGCAGCCCTAGGACGGCCGCGCCGCCCAGCGCCGCACCGCTGAGGGTGAGGGCGGCTGGGGGGTCGAGGAACGGCGCCAGGAGGCCGGCGATGAGGCTCAGGCCGAGGAGCACCAGGAGCAGCCCGTTCAGCACCTCGGCGCGGCGGGCCTCCGCCTCATCCGCCAGACGCGGCGGCCTCAGCCAGCGCGTGAGCCTGGTCAACCATCCCGATCTGGCGGCGGGTCCCCGCTTGTTCATGAAGTCTGGTGTTGCAACAGCCGTGATCCTGGCCAGAGGTCTCACTGCTGGTCCCCGTATTCTATAGCGGGAGAGGTTTCTGGGCATCCCCTTAGCCGGCCCCAGCCGGCCGCCCGGACTAGTCGCCCCTTTGAAATTGTCACGGCAGAGTCATGATTTCTCGCACTAGCCGAACAGGTACCCCCTGTCTATCCTTTCCAGAAAGGACCTTTCTCGTCATTATTTAATCCGGAGGCTCGATGCCGGAAAGTCGGCCAGATTACTCGCCTTTGCGCATTCTGGCGGTAACGCAGGCCCAATGGGGCGAGCGGATTGCCGAGAATATTGGTCGCAATTTACCCAAAAACTGGACCGTAACCCGCTGGGCGGCGCCGAAGGTGCTGCCCCAGATTGTGGACGATCCGGACGACTACCTCCCCGCTTCTTTTCCTCCGGCTGACCTGGTGCTGGCGCTGGGCGATACGCCCGGCGTGGCAGCCCTGATCCCCGATATCGTCCAGCGTTCCGGCGCGCGCGCCGTCATCGCCCCCATCGATCGAAACGAATCGCTGCCGCCCGGCCTGGCCAACCAGCTGCGCGGCTGGCTGGCGGATCTGCAGGTGCCGGTCGTCTTTCCCAAGCCGTTCTGTTCGCTGACCGAGACCACGTACAACCAGCCGCCGATCATGGTCCGTTACGACAATGCCTTGATCCGGGCTTTCGCCGCGGTCTTTGGCCGGCCGGAGTTCCAGGTGGCCGTGGACGCCGAGAAACGCGTCCAGGCCGTGGCCGTAACCCGCGATTCCGCCTGCGGCTGCGGCCGGCACGTGGCCGCCGGGCTGGCCGGCTGCCCAATCAACGACGCCGAAGAGAAGGCCGGCCTGCTGCACCATCACTATCCCTGCCTGGCCAGCATGAACCAGGATGCCGATTACCGCGACACCTTGATGCATGTCTCCGGCAACTTGGTCCGCGCCGCCATCAAGGCTGAACTGGCTGAACATCTGGAAATCACGTACCTGCGCCCGCAGGGACGCCTGGACGACTAGTGTCGACGGACCGTTTTAAGAGGAGGGAATCCGCATGGAGCGTTTGACTTTGGAGCTGCCGACCATGTACGGCGACCACCACGTCGTCGAAGTGCGGGCCTTGCTGGCCGGCCTGCCGGGCGTGCGCCCGGTGGTGGCCAGCGCCGCCTGGCAGAAGGTGGTCTTGGATTTTGACCCGGCCCAGACCACGCCGGCCGCCATCGAGGCGGCCCTGGCCGCGCGCGGCTACACCACTGACCCGCTGAGCGTGCCGGCCGTCTCCGCCCGCCACGGCGAGCAGACCGAATTCGCGCTCGGGCCGGGCGCGATTGAGCAGTTCATCGAAAAGGTCCCGGCCTGGTCGCCGCTCGGCCCCTGCCCGGGTTTCTCCGTCCGCCAGCCCGGCGACGTTCATCCCGCTGATCGGTAAACATAGTGCGGCGGCGGCCGGCCCGGCCGCGCCTGCGGAGACAATGCCTCATGCCCAAGAAACGCACTGCCGAAGAACGCTCCATCGATCACGCCTCCCAGCAGCTGCTGATCCGCGCCGACCAGCTTGGGCTGGATACGGCCTTTGCCCGCGCCGAGAACCTGGCCGCCTGCCCGATCGGCGCCGGCCAGTCCGGCATCTGCTGCAAGAACTGCTTCATGGGGCCGTGCCGGCTCACCAAGGACGGCCAGACCGGCGTGTGCGGCGCCACCGTCTCCACCATCGCCGCCCGTAACCTGGCGCGCGCCATCGCGGCCGGCTCCGCCGCCCACTCGGACCACGGCCGCGACGTGGCCTTCACGCTCCTGGCCGCGGCCGAAGGCGAGGCCCAGGGTTACCAGGTGCGCGATCCCATCAAGCTGCGTGCGGTGGCCGCCTACTACGGCGTGCCGGTGGAGGGCAAAACCACGGCCCAGCTCGCTAAGGACGTGGCCCAGAAGGCCATCGCCGAATTTGGCCAGCAGCGCGGCGAGCTGGCCTTCATCAAGCGCGCCCCCAAGAAGCGCCAGGAGGCCTGGCGGCGCTACGGCGTCGTCCCGCGCGGCATCGACCGCGAGGTGGTGGACATCCTGCACCGCACCCACATGGGCGACGACCAGGATGCCGAGCATATTCTCAAGGGCGCGCTGCGCTGCGCGCTGGCGGACGGCTGGGGCGGCTCGATGATCGCCACCGAGCTTTCGGACGTGCTCTTCGGCACCCCGTCGCCCAAGGTCGGCCAGGTGAACCTGGGCGTGCTGAAGAAGGACGAGGTCAACATCGTCCTGCACGGCCACGAGCCGACCCTGTCGGAGATGATTGTGGCGGCGGCCAGCGAGCCGGAGCTGATCGAGTACGCCCAGAGCAAGGGCGCGGCCGGCATCAACCTGGCCGGCATCTGCTGCACCTCCAACGAAATCCTGCTGCGCCAGGGCGTGCCCTCGGCCGGCAACTTCCTTAACCAGGAGCTGGCCCTGGTCACCGGCGCCGTCGAGGCGATGGTGGTGGACGTGCAGTGCATCATGCAGGCCCTGCCCAACCTGGCCGACCACTTCCATACCAAGGTCATTACCACCTCGCCCAAGGTCAAGATCGACGGCAGCCTGCACATCGAGTTCGACGAGCACCACGCCCTGGACATCGCCCGCCAGATCGTGCGCACCGCCTGCGACAACTACGCCAACCGTGGCGAGGTCGTTATCCCGGACGATACCCAGGACATCATCCCCGGCTTCTCGCACGAGTACATCAACTACATGCTCGGCGGCTCGTACCGGGCCTCTTTCCGGCCGCTGAACGACGCCATCGTCTCCGGCCGCATTCGCGGCGTGGTGGCCGACGTGGGCTGCAACAACCCGCGCGTCACCCAGGACAAGAGCCACACCTGGCTGGTGCAGGAATTCCTGAAGAACGACGTCCTCGTGGTCCAGACCGGCTGTGGCGCCCTGGCCTCCGGCAAGATGGGCCTGGTGACGGGCGAGGCCGCCCTCAAGTACGCCGGCCCCGGTCTGCGCGAGGTCTGCGAGGCCACCGGCATGCCGCCGGTGCTGCATATGGGCTCGTGCGTGGACAACACCCGCGTGCTGACCGTGTTGACCCAGATGGCCCAGGAGACCGGCCTGGGTGAAGACATCTCCGATATCCCGGCGGTCGGCCTGGCGCCGGAGTGGATGAGCGAGAAGGCCCTGGCCATCGGCGCCTACGCCGCCGCCTCCGGCGCGGCCGTGATCTTTGGCATCGAGAGCCCGGTGGCCTACAGCGACGAGGTCACCGAGATCCTGGACAAGGTCTGGGAGAAGGAGTTGGGCGGCAAGCTGATCTTCGTCACCAACGACGACGAGATGCTGGCCAAGTCGCTCGAGCACATCGACAAGAAGCGCGCGGCCCTGGGCCTGGCGCCCTATGAGGCGGCCCGCTTCGGCAAGAGCGGCGACTGGCGCATCCAGCAGCTGGAAAACCTGCCGGTCGAAGCCCGCACGGAAGCGCTCTACGGGGGCGTGGCCGCCTGACGCGGCCGCCCGGCATCACTCAGAGGCAGACACCTATGTCCCGTTACATCGCCACCCGCGCCCTGCGCGGCGCCAACCGCATCGTCAACGAATTCGAGGGCATGCTCAACCAGGCCCTGACCGACAAAGGCCCCGAAACGCCCGTGGCCTTCCCCAACACCGCCTACAACCTGCCGCTCATCCTGGGCATGACCGGCCAGACCGTGGAGAAGCTGGGGGATCTGACCCAGGTGCTGGCCACGGCCAAGCGCCTGCTGCACCCGGTGCCCCCCGACCGGCGCTGGACGCCCTACCTGGGCGAGACGCTGGACGCCGGCATGGCTACCCTGCTGGCCGAGGAAGGTATTGAGGCGGTGCGCTTCGTCTACAACCAACAGCCGGAGCTGCTGCCGGGCTTCAAGCTGGCCG
>JAEURL010000207.1 GCA_016789165.1 Anaerolineales bacterium
CGGCGAAAATTTGCCCCTCCCGGTCAGACGGGGATGTCTGCCGGGAGGGGCGGCGGCGGGGGGAAGAGGAGTTTTACGGGCAGCTCGGCCCGATCCCCTGCGTCAGGGTGGGCAGGTAGACCCGGTGGGGTCCAGCCGGCACCAGTGGCGGCGGGAAAGCATCGGCCACGATCTCCAAGGGTGTGTATCCGGCATAGCCCGGGAAGATGGCGCTCAGGTTGGCCGTCGGCTGGCCCAGCCGGCGGGTGAGGATGTCGCTCAACACGCGGCGATAATCGGTGGTGACGGCCAGGTCGTAGCCGTCGTAGAGCTGGCCCGTGGCCAGGCCCGGCCAGCCGCCGTAGACGTGGCCGCCGCGGACGCTGCCGCCCAGCACAAACATGGCGCTGCCATGGCCGTGGTCGGTGCCGTGGTTGGCGTTCTCGCGCAGGCGCCGGCCGAATTCGCTCATCACCACCACCGTGGTGCGGCGGGCATAGCCCTGGCCGCAGCCGCCGTCCAGGTCGGTGTACAGCGCAGCCAGGCCGAGGGCCAATTCCTGCAAACGCTCGGCCAGGTAGCCGCCGGCGTTGTCGCCCTGGTACTCGTGCGTGTCCCAGCCGCCCAGGTCCACCGTGGCCACCTGCAGGCCGAGGTCCATTTTGATCAACTGGGCGACGGCGCGCAGGTTGTCGCCGAAGGAGCCGGCCGGATACTGGGCGCCGTTGGCGGGGATGTAGGTCCCCAGGGCCGATTGCTCGACCAGGTCGATGGTATCAAGGGTCTCGGTGCCGGCGCGGCGCAGCCAATCGCTGAGGTCGCCGGGCGTGTACAGGTCGCGCAGGGCCGCGCGCTGCTCGTCGATCAGGTTCCAGGCGCCGTCCAGCCGGAAGCCGCTCGGGCTGGACATGGCGACCGCGTCGGCCGTGCCCAGCAGTGACATGGCCGTGGTGCCGCCGGCCGAGAGGGCCGGGAAGACCACGTTGGGCGGCAGGTTGGCGGCCGTCTGCAGATGGCGCGTGAGCCAGCCGGTGGCCGTGGTCTTGACGCCCGGCGTGCCCAGCTCCATGAACTGCATGGCGTCGAAATGGCTGCGCGTGTCGGTGGTCAGGCCAACGGCGTGGACGACGGCCAGGCGCTGGGCCTGATAGAGCGGATAAAGCGCGGCCAGCGAAGGGTGCAGGCCGAACTGGCCGTCCAGGCTGAGGGCCGCCCCTGGCCCGGCCGCGGCCACGCGCAGATTGGGGCGGGCCTGCTCGTACAGGGCCCGGTCCGGGCCGGCGAGCGGCGGCACGACGTTGAGGGCGTCCCAGCCTCCGCGCAGAAAGACCACCACCAGGATCTCGTCGTTGGCGGTGGCCGACGCGGCAAAGGCCAGGCGCGTCAACCGCGCGCCGGCCATGGCGGCGATGGTGGTGGAGCAGCCCCGCAGAAACTGGCGGCGGCTGATGGCTACAGGCATGCGGCCTCCTTGGCGAATGGACGGCGGGCCGGCCTCAGCGCCACTGGAATTCGGGCGACATGAGGATCAGGGCCACGGCGCGCGGCAGGTACTCGGCCAGATGGCCGGCCGAGAGCGGCGCGGCGGCGCTGTACGGGCCGCGCAGGAACTGGATCACCCGGTCGCGGTCGGCGGCGCGCGACATGGGCCGGCCGAGGACGCGGCTGATCCAGAAATCGGCCAGCTGCGCGGCGGTGGTGCCGGCGCCGGCGGATTGCGCCACCACGTCAATGGTGACCAGCTCGAGCGCGGTGCCGTTGTCCCAGTGATCGATCCAGCCTTCGATGGCGGAGTTGACGAACTGCCAGCGTTTGAGCAGCGACGAGGCGCTCAGCCAGGCGGCGCGGGTATCGGGATAGCCGTTGGGCGGGCGCCACTCGAACAGCGGCTGGCCGATCTCGTCGTAGTGCCAGTAGAAGCCGTCCGGCCGGGGGTTGACCTCGGCGTTGACGGCGCGCAGGGCGCTGACGGCGGCCTCGAAGGGGCGTTTGATCTTCTCGCCGAAGGTGGTCTGGAATTCGCTGGACAGCAGGATGTGCCGCAGCACGCGGCGGAGCTGGTCCGGCTGGCCGCGCTCGGCGGTGAAGACGGCGGCGGCCGAATCCACCAGGCTCTCCGGCGGATCGTCCGCCACGAAGCGCCGGCACAGCTTGCGGCAGATGAAGCGGGCCGTGCCGGGATGGTAGGCCAGCAGGTCGAGCACGTCGTCGCCGTCGCGCTGCGGATCGTTGGCCTGCGTGTTCGGGAAGTAGCGGCCCAGGATGAACTTGTTGGCCTTGTCGTGCCAGGGCTCGTAGTACAGGAAGCGCCCGGTATCGGCCGATACCGGCCACCAGCCGTCCTCCACGCGCCAGCCGGTGAAGGCCCGGGCGATCTCGTAGACGTCGTTGTCCACGTAGCCGGCCGCCACCGGGGTGCCGGTCGGGAAGTTGCCGCCGCCCGGGAAGCTGAGGGTGGGCACTGTCATCGGATCGCGCACGCCCAGGTAGTTCTCGGCGCCGAGCGTGTGCAGCTCACACAGCTCGCGGGCCCAATTCTCGTTGAAGCCGGCCACCTGGTTGATGTAGTTGTCCAGGTAAAAGAGCATGGCCGGGTGGCGGGCCACCGCGCCGAGCATCTGGCGGAAGTTGCCCAAAGCGTGCTGGCGGATGACGGTCCGGTCCCAGTGCGGCCAGGTCAGGCTGGCGTGCCCGTAATCCCAGGCGAAGATGCTGAAGTGGTTGTGCCAGAACTCCACGGCCATTTCATAGAGCTGGCGCTGGCTGTACAAGGCCCGCAGGAAGGTGGCGGCGCGCACCTCGCGCACCGGCCGGG
>JAEURL010000224.1 GCA_016789165.1 Anaerolineales bacterium
ACCCCGTCGAGCGCTGAGGCCGGCCGCGCCGGGCGGTCAGCGCGCGCTGACCAGCGCCGCCGCGGGGGGTTCCCGGATCAGGCCGCGGATGTGGCGGTTGATGGAGTAGCGGCTGAGGGTATCCACCGAGAGATATTTGGCGCCGGCCACCAGCCGCACGCACTGCGGCGCCCCGCACAGGCACACGAACGGCCGGTCCATCTCCCATTCGGTCGAGGGATAAAAGAAGGTCAGCTCTTCGCCGGCCGCGATATCGCGCCGGGCGGTGACGGTGAAGGCCGTGGTGTCCACGTGCGTGTTGGGTCGGCAGGAGTGGTTCAGGTAGGCCACCACGCCCAGCTCCTCGATGTGGGCGTCGCGCGCCACCTGGATGGTCTGATAGGTGGGCCGCTCCACCAGCCGATAGTGCTCGATGCGGTGGAGCAGCGCGCCCTTGGCCAGCGCTTCTGTGGTGATGAGCCGGGCGCCGTACGCGCTGCCGCCTTGAACAACCGTCAACATGGCAAACCTCCGTGGCACTGAAGCAAGGGCTAATACAAGTCCGGCCGGCGATCCTGGAAGACCGGGATGCGGGCGCGGATCTCGTCGACGCGGGCCAGGTCGATCTCGGCCGTGATCAGGACTTCGGCCTCCCCGTCGGCCTCGGCCGCGGGCTCGCCCCACGGGTCGATCACGGCTGAGCAGCCGCCGAAGGTCTCGCCCTTTGACTCCCCCACGCGGTTGCAGGCGGCGACGAAGACCTGGTTCTCGATGGCGCGGGCGCGCAGCAGGGTCCGCCAGTGCGCGGCGCGCCGGCTGGGCCACTCGGCCGGCAGCAGGAAGAGCCGCGCGCCGGCCAGCGCGTAGCGCCGCCACATCTCCGGAAAGCGCAGGTCATAGCAGATGCCCAGGCCGGTCGGCCCCCAGTCGGCGGCGGCCACCGTCAGCGCGTCGCCGGCCGCCAGCCACTTGGGCTCGTCCAGCATCGGGACCAGGTGGACTTTGCGATAAAGGCCCTGCAGGCTGCCGTCAGCGCCGTAGAGCGCCAGGGTGTTGTAGGCCCGGCCGTCCCGGGCCTCCAGCACCGAACTGGCGATGGCCAGCCGCTGGGCGCGGGCCAGCGCGCTCAACTGCGCGAACATCCCCTCGCCCAGCCGGTCGGCGTGCTGGGGCCAGTGTTCCAGGTCGTAGGCGGTGGGCCACAATTCGGGGAAGACCACCAGCTGCGAGCCGCGGCGGGCGGCTTCCTCCGTCCAGGCGCGCACCTGCTCGAGGTTGCGCTCCGGCTCGCCCAGGTATAGGTGCATCTGGCCCAGGGAAATGATCATGGGTGTCGGTCCGGTTGGGCAGGCGGGCGGGTCAAGGCTTATTGGGGCGGGATTTTAGCACGAGCGGGCGCGTTGCGGCCGGCCAATTTCCGGGCCTGGCACATTCCTTGCGACCGGCTAGGGCGGGAGCTCGCCCGGCGCCGCCTATGCCTGAACTGCCGATCTACAACTGCCACATCCACACCTTCACGGCCGAGCACGTGCCGGACGGCTTCTCGGCCTGGGGGCCTTTGCTTCGCCATCGGCCGGTGGTCCGCGCCCTCGGCTGGCTGCTGCGGCGCGTGGACCCGTGGGACAGCCGCGACCTGGTGGAGCGCTACGCGCGGCTGGTGGGCCTCAGCCACTTTGGCAGCCAGCAGGAAGTGTTGGAGCACATCCGCCGGCAATACCCGGCCTCGGCGCGGTTCGTGGTCCTGCCCATGGACCTGGCCTACATGGGGGCCGGCCGGCCGCCCGTGGACATCGCCGAACAGCAGGCCGAACTGCTGCGCCTGGCCGCGCGCTTTCCCGAGACCGTCATCCCGTTCTGCGCCGTGGACCCGCGCCGGCCGGACGCCCTGCCGCTGGCCCGGCGCTGGATCGCGGCCGGCGCCCGCGGCGTGAAGATCTATCCCTGCCTGGGCTACTATCCGCACGACCCGGTCCTGCTCCGGCTGTATGAACTACTGGAGGAGCGCGGCCTGCCGGTGCTGGCGCACTGCTCGCCGGGCGGCATCCGCCACAAGCGCCTCAGCCTGGCGGCGGCGGCTGAGTTCGCCCATCCGCGCCATTACGAAGCCATCCTGCGGCGCTTCCCCAACCTGCGGATTTGCCTGGCGCACTTCGGCGGCGGCGAGGAGTGGGAGCGCCACCTGCGCGGGGAGACGGAGCCGGCCGGCGGCGAGCGGGCCTGGGTGAAGTGGATCGCCGACCTGATCCGCTCGGGCGACTACCCCAGCCTGTACACAGACATCGCCTACACGCTCTTCATGCCCGGCGTTGACCGCCGGCCCTTCGATTACTTCGATTACCTGAAGGTGCTGCTGGCCCACCCGCGCCTGCGTGAGCGCGTGCTCTTCGGCAGCGATTACTACATGGTGACCCTGGAGCGGATGACCGAGAAGGAGGCCGGCCTGGCGCTGCGCAGCCGGTTGGGCGAGGCGTTGTTCTTCCAGATCGCGCACCACAACCCGCGCCGCTACCTGGGGGAGGCCGAGGATCAAGCGGCGTCGGCGGCGGCCAGCGGGGCGCGCGCCTCGGCGTGGCGGAAGAAGACCCAGGTGAGCGCCACCGCCAGCCCGTAGAGCGCGGCCGTGGAGAGGAAGAGCGGCCCGAAGCCGGCGCGCGCCTGGACCACGCCCGAAAGATACGGCCCCACCGTCCAGCCGACCTCCCACATGATCTGCATCACGCTGTTCACGGCCGCGCGCTCGCGCTCCGGCGTGCGCTCCATCACGAAGGCCGAATACAACGGGTTGCTCATATTCATGAGAGCGCCCCGGACGAGGAAGGCGGCGCCGGAGAGCCAGAAGGCCGGCGCAAAGCCCACCACCAGCAGAAAGCCCACCGACAGCCCCTGGGTGAAGACCACGGCCCGCACCTTGCCGCCCAGCCGCTGCGCCAGGCCCGGCCCGATGACGGTGGCCAGGCCGGTGGTGACCGAGCCCAGGCTGTAGAGCAAGCCCAGCTCGCCGTCCGAGATCGGGAACTTGCCCTTGAAGAACAGCGCCAGGTAGGGGATGAGCGTGGCCGCGCCGAAACCGATGATGATGTTGGGCAGCGCCATGCGCAGGACGCTCGGCCGGATCAGGCCGCGCAGGTCGGCCAGCCCCACCGGCGGCTCGCGGCGCGGGCCTGGCCAGCGCGTCTCCCGGATCAGCCAGACCGGCAGCAGCGACAGCCCGCCGCCGAAGATGCTGGCCACCAGCACCGCCTGATAGGCGGCCGGGCTTTCCGCCCCCACGCCCAGCCAGCTTCCAAACCAGGCCGGCAACTGGCCGGCCACCAGGTTGCCCAGCGCGCCCGAGAGCGTGGTCAACCCGAAGTTGAGGCTGAAGAGCAGGGTGCGCTCCCGCTCGCCCGAGGCCTTCATCATGAACGGGGCCAGGCTCAGAAAGTACAGCGAATTGGCCACGCCCATCAAGGCTGAGAGCGCGAGCATGGCCGCCCGCGACTCGCTCGCCACCACGCCCCAGGCCGCCAGGGTGGCGATGCTTATGCCGATCAGCATGGCGCGCCGCGGCCCGATCCGGTCCGAGAGCAGGCCCATCGGCACGCCCACCACCAGCGCCGCGCCGGAGGGGATGGCGTTCAGCAGGCCGATGAAGTCCAGGTCGAAGCCGCGCGTGCGCAGGTAGATATTAAAGAACAGCTGAAAGCCGGAGAACGTGATGCCGCTGATGACCGTGGCCAGCAGGAACAGGCGCGCGTTCGGCCGGAACTGCTCAAAGTAACGGACGGCCGGCAGGCTGGCCAGGCGGCGGCTCAAGTCATGCAGACGTTTCATGCGGCGGCTCTTCCCAGACCGTGTGGCAGAGATAGCGGACCCGCAGGGCCGCCGCGCGCGGGCTGTCGTCCATGTTGATGGCGGCCAGGCCGGCCACCTGGCCGCCGGCCCGCTCGAGCAGCGCGGCCGCGGCCTCCACCTGCGCGCCCGTCTCGATCCATTCGTCCACAATCAAATAGCGCCCGCCGGCCCGGATCACGTCCGGCCGCAGTTCCAGCGCCTTGGCCTGGCCGGTGTAATCCACGAAGTCCTGGCGCAGCACCGGCACCGGCAGCTTGCCGGCTTTGCGGATCGCCACCAGGCCGGTCCCCAGCCGCCAGGCCACGGCCGTCCCCAGGATAAAGCCGAGCGCGTCAATGCCGGCCACGGCGTCCACGCCGGCCGCCGCGAACGGGCGCGCCAGGTCCTCCGCCAGGGCCCGGAAGGCGGCGGCGTTGGCGAAGAGCGGCGTCACGTCGTAGCGCGGGCCAGGGGTGCGCGTGTCGATCAGGTCCAGGTAGCCCATCAGCGGATGCCCAGCGCCGCAAACTCGGCCGGCACGTCCACGCCCGGCTGGAAGTGCACGCCCGCCATCCCCAGCGCGCGGGCGGCGGCCACGTTCTCGGGCACGTCGTCCACAAAGACGGCCTCGGCCGGCGCCACGCCCAGCCGGGCCAGCGTGCGCTGGTAGAGGGCAGGGTCCGGCTTGGCCAGGCCCTCCTCGGCCGAGTAGACGATCAGGTCAAATGTGCTTTCGTTGAGGCGCGGCTGGTGCATGGCCCGCATCCCCACCCAGGCGTTGCTGATGATGCCGGTCTTGTAGCGCGGGCGCAGGGAGCGGATGTAGGCCAGCAGCGCCTCGTCCCAGACGTCGCCGCGCCAGAAATCAACCTGCAGTTCGGCCAGCTCGGCCGGGGTCAGCGCCAGGCGCTCGGCCGCCTGGGCCCAGACGGCCTCCGGGCTGGCGCGGCCGACCGTGGACTCGGCCGCGGCCGGGTTCTCGAAGACGAGGCGGGCCAGCCCCCAGTCCGGCAGGCCCAAGCGGCGCTCCCATTTGCGGCGCGGCTCCAGGTCCGCGGTGCGGACCAGGACGCCGCCGATGTCGAAGATGACGGCGCGCAACGGCATGGGGATCAGGGACTCCGTGAAGGTGAGGAGGAAATTGTAATCGAAGTAGCCGGCCGGCGGCCGGCGGTTTTCAAGTAGAATCCGGGGTGACCCAGGCTGTCTCCATCCCCGCGAGGCCGACATGCGATTGCTGACGGACGCTCAGGCGCAGCTTCTGCGCGACGTGAAGAAGGATCTGGCCGATACCCGGCTGGCGCTGGCCGAACTGGACGCGCCGCGCGAGGCGCTGACCACCCTGCAGCAGGCCATCCAGCAGCTGGATGAGCTCTTCCTGATGGTGGTGGTGGGCGAATTCAACGCCGGCAAGAGCGCCCTGCTCAACGCCCTGCTCGGCGAGCGGGTGATGGCCGAGGGCGTCACCCCCACCACCGCCCGCGTGACGCTGGTGAAGTGGGGCGAGCAGATCACCGAGACGATCACCGACGAGACCTTCGCCACCTACACCCACCCCCTCGCGCTGCTGCGCGAGCTTAATATCGTCGATACGCCCGGCACCAACGCCGTCATCCGCCAGCACGAACGGCTGACCAACGAGTTCGTCCCGCGCAGCGACCTGGTGCTCTTCGTCACCTCCGCCGACCGGCCCATGACCGAGAGCGAGCGCCAATTCCTGGAGCGCATCCGCGAGTGGGGCAAGAAGGTGGTGCTGATCCTCAACAAAGCCGACCTGTTCGAGCAGCCCAGCCAGCTGGCGGAGGTGCGCGCCTTCGTCCTGCCGCACGCCACCCAGGTGTTGGGCGCCCCGCCCGAGTTCTTCCCGGTCTCGGCCAAGCTGGCCCAGAAGGCGCGCGAGACCGCCGACCTGGCCGAGAAGCGCCGGCTGCGCGAGGCCAGCGGCCTGGACGCGCTGGAGCGCTACATCGTGGAAGTGCTGGACGACGCCGCGCGGCTGGCGCTCAAGTTCCAGAACCCGCTGGGCGTGGCCGGCCGGCTGGTGGACGCGGCCTGGACCACGGCCGCCGCCGAGGCCGCCGACCTGACCGAGGACAAGGAGACCGTCCAGGCGCTGGACGCCACGGTGTCCGCCTACACGCGCGAGCTGCAGGCCGAGCTGACGCCGCGCCTGGCCGAGATCGAGGCGATCCTGCTGCGGCTGGAGGCGCGCGGCAACGACTTCTTCGACCGCACCCTGCGCTTGACCAACATCGTCGAGCTGACGCGCGGCGATCAGGTGCGGCTGAAGTTCGAGAAGGAAGTGCTGGGGGATGTGCCGGCCCAGATCGAGCAGCACGTCCGCCGGCTGATCGACTGGCTGGTGGATAAGGACCTGCGCCAGTGGCAGACCGTGATGAGCTACCTGCAGAAACGCCAGGCGCGCTACAACGAGCAGCTGGTGGGTGAGGGCGCCGCGCCGCTGGAGGCCCGCCGGCGCTCGCTGGTGGACACGGTCGGCAAGACGGCCCAGACCATCGTGGACACGTACGACCGTGAGCAGGAGGCCCGCGCGGTGGCCAGCAGCGTCGAGACCGCCGTCGCCCAGACGGCCCTGCTGGAGGCCGGCGCGGTGGGGCTGGGCGCCCTGATCGTCAGCTTGTTCGCCTCCTCCACCATCGACGTGACCGGGGTGTTGGCCGCCGGCCTGATCGCCATCGTCGGCCTGTTCGTCATCCCCTACAAGCGCCGGCAGGCCAAGGAGCAGTTCAGCGCCAAGATGGAGGAGCTGCGCGGCAAGCTCCAGAGCGCGCTGACCAACCAGTTCCGCAACGAGTCCGAGAACGCCATCGACCGCCTGCGCGAGGGCGTCGGCCCCTACACGCGCTTCGTGCGCGCCGAGCGTGAGCGGGTGGAGAAGACGCAGACGGCGCTGGAAGGCCTGCGCCAGAAGGTCTCGGCCCTGCGGGCGCGGACCGCGGCGCTGTTCCAGGAGTCAGACGGTCACCCAACGGGTCTGATGCCACGAAACTAGACGCCGACCATCGCCTCACCAGTGTGTCCCGCGGCCACGGCGCCAGCCAGGTTTGGGACGCGCTGGCCAGCGCTTAACGCCACAGCGCTTCATTTCGCCCGCCGGCCAGTTCCAATCTGCGCTGCGCCGCCCCCGCCGGCGTGATACGCGGCTTCATATTGGCCGCGTCACCGGCAACGCCCAAGCTGATAAACAACATCAGATTGAGCCCGCGAACCGGTTTCTCACTGAAACTGCGGGCGAGGGGGGAGTATAGTGACGTATAAGCGATACTCCCTCAACAGCAAATCCGATACCGGCAACTGGGGTGTGCGGCAGGCCGAAAGCAGCACCTAACTCGAGCCGTCCGCGACGATTGCGGGCGGCTCGTTGCCTTTCCCGGAGACCTCTATCCAAAGACGTCAAAGGCGCCTTCAGCCCAGACGCTTGTGACGCGCACCAATCCAAAACACAGTGGCATAAGGAGCAAATCCAATGAAGACCCACTGGTCCAGCCTTCGTGGTCTTACCCTGATCCTTGCTCTGGCGCTCACCGGAACCTTGGGGCCCGCCCGAGCACAATCACCAGAAAGCAAGAGCAGCGTTAGTGTTCAGGCTGCGCTAGGCACGGCTTTTACATACCAAGGGCAACTGCAGAACGCCAACGGCCCGATCACGGCCAATTGTGATTTCCGGTTTACCTTGTGGAATGCGCCTTCAAGTGGCGCCCAGATCGGCGTCACCCAAATCAAGACCAGCGTCGCGTTGACGGACGGTCTGTTCACCATTCCCGACTTAGATTTCGGCGGCGGGGCTTTTACCGGTGACGCGCGCTGGCTGCAAATTGCCGTCAAATGCCCCGGCGACGCCGATTACACCCCTATGGACCAGCGCCAGGCGCTGACGGCTGTGCCGTACGCTCAGTTCGCCGGGACGATTTACCGGCGTACCGTGGTCGTCAGCCCCATCGGCACGGCGCCGGAAAATGGCGCCGCGCTGTTGAATGCGCTGGCCGGCATCACCGACGCCTCGGCGGCAAACCCCTACCTGATCCACATCGAGCCCGGGGTGTACGACCTGATCACAACCACCCTGCAAATGAAATCCTACGTGGATATGGAAGGCTCCGGCGAGAATGTAACCATCATCACTGCCGCGGGAACCGCCAATACGCTGGATAACCTCTGGCCCAATTCCACCTTGTCTGGCGCGGACAATGCCGAACTGCGTTTTCTAACGGTTAGAAACACGGGCGGCCATCAGAATGCCGTCGCCATTTACAACCGGTCCACTTCTCCCCGGTTGACCCACGTGACCGTGAGCGCAATGAATGGCAGCTCTCAAACCTTGGGCGTGTTCAACAACGGCGGCTCAGCCAACATGACGGATATGACCATCGCCGTCACTGGCACCGCAACGGTCCAAGGCGTGTTCATTTTCCGGGGAGCGTCATCCACGTTGACGAATGTCACTATCACAGCCTCAGGCGGCAGCGGCGAGGGCATAAGCATCAATCTCTCCTCGCCGACCATCCGAAACAGCACCATCACGGCTTCGGGTGTGGGCGTTGAAGTGAACGACGCCAACGATACTCCGCCGTGGGATATCGTGACGATTGACGCCTCGCAGATTCACAGTGACGGCGCCACTCTCCACAACAGTTGGAGTTGGCCCGGTATGACGACCGTCCGCATCGGCGCCAGCCAACTGGCCGGCGGAAACATCATCACGGCCACCTCAAACATCACCTTTCACTGCGCGGGTGTGTATGACGAGAACTATGTTCTTGCGGCGGGATGCCCGTAAAGGAGAGGCACCATGCGCGGATATTCAGCTCACACTGTGGCCGAGAGGCTACCTCGGCGTCGGGCTGGCCGGCGGGTGGGCCTGGCGCTCGCCGCGCTGGGCATGCTGTCCCTGGCCTGGCTCATCTTTTCCACCGGCGGCGCAGCGACAGCTCAAACGGGCGGGGGCTACACCTTGACGCGGAGTGTCATGAGCGGCGGCGGCGGTCAACTCACCGGCGGAAGCTACAGCTTGGCCGGCCTGGTTGGCCAACCCGACGCCGGCACGCTGACCGGGGGCAACTACACCTTGGCCGGAGGTTTCGGGAGTGACGCCGGCGGCCCGACCTACCTGTTCCTGCCGCTGATAGTGCGGAATCCTTAGGCGGGTCAGCCGTTCAATAAACGGGCCAGAGGTCCGAGGCCTGCTTGGGGAAAAGCGCCTCCAGCAGCAGGCGGGCCTCGTCGCTGTCCGTCCAGCAATCACGATAGATGTGCTTGAGCTCGTCCAGCGTGCGATGGCCAAACAGCAGGTGCAGGAAGGTCAGGTCCGGGAAGGCCGCGTCGCCCTCGGCCTTGGGCCGGGGCTGCCAGGGCGCGACGCTCAGCCGGCCGGCCGCGCAGTGCAGCTGGAGCCCGCTGCGATAGAAGCTGAGTTTGACCTCGCCGGTGTGGCCGCTGAGGAGTGAGCGGGCCAGCCGGGCCTCCAGCACAGGCGTGAGGTGGCGCAGGAAGCCGGCCAGGTCCGGGACGCGCACATACCAGGCGTACGGCCGCCACTCGCCGGGCAGCCGGCCGGCCAGCACACGGTAGACCGGGTGCTCGCTCCCCAGCGCGAATGCGAAAGCGGTACAGGCCTTGCCCTCCGCGGCGGCCTGGGCCTGGCCGGCCGCCCAGAGATAGCGCGCCACGCTCGGGGCCGCCGCCAGCCAGGAGACGCCGGCCTTGAGTTCAA
>JAEURL010000254.1 GCA_016789165.1 Anaerolineales bacterium
TGGCCTTTTCCAGGTAGACCCGCGGGTCGGCATAGATGGCCTGGGCCTCCGCCTGGGCGCGCTCGAGCGCCTCGGCCAGACGCTCCGGGTCGCGCGCCAGGCGCTCGCCGCGCCCGCGCCCGCCGATCAGCGCTTTGATGACCACCGGGTAGCCCAGCCGGTCCGCCTCGGCGCGCAGGGCGTCGGTTTCGCCGGCCGCGAAGGCCCGCATTGAATAGGGCAAGGTGGGATAGCCATAGGCGCGGGCCGCGGTGAGGGTCGTGATCTTGTCGCGCAGGATGGCGGTCACGGCGGCCGGCGGCCCGATGAACGCCAGGCCGGCCGCCTGGCAGGCGGCGCTGAAATCCGCCTGCTCGGCCAGGAAGCCGTAGCCGGGATGGACGGCGTCGGCGCCGGTCTGGCGGGCGATGGCCAGCAGCGCGGCCGCGTCGCTGAAGCCGGCCGGGGAGGTGAGCTCCACGGCCTCGTCGGCCAGGCGCACGTGCAGGGAGCCGCGGTCCGGCCGCTCATACACGGCCACCGTCAGCAGGCCCAGGTCCCGGCAGGTGCGGAGGATGCGGACCGCGATCTCACCCCGGTTGGCGACCAGAATTTTTTTGAACATGGCTGGCGGCCGGCTGGCCCCTGGCGAACGGCTTGGCCGTTCGCCCTAAGCAGTGCCAGGCACTGCGGCTACATCGGCGAAAGGCCGTGCTTGCGCGGCGTGTGGCGCTCGCGCTTGGAGAGCGTGAACTCCAGCGCCCGGATCAGCACGCGGCGCGTGTCGCGCGGCGCGATCACGTCGTCGATCAGGCCGCGGGCGGCGGCCACGTATGGGTTATTGAAACGGGCTTCGTAATCGTCCACCAGCTCGCGCCGGCGGGCCGCCGGGTCGGGGGCCGCCTTCAAATCGCCGCGGAACAGGATGTTGACGGCGCCCTCGGCGCCCATGACCGCGATCTCGGCGTTGGGCCAGGCATACAGCAGGTCGCCGCGCAGGCCCTTGCTGCTCATCACGCAATAGGCGCCGCCGTAGCTCTTGCGCAGGATGACCATCAGCTTGGGCACAGTGGCCTCGCTGTAGGCGAAGATCATGCGCGCGCCGTTGCGGATGATGCCCCCGTACTCCTGGTCCTTGCCGGGCAGGAAGCCGGGCACATCCTGCAGGGTCAGGATCGGAATGTTATAGGCGTCGCACAGGCGGATGAAGTGGGCGGCCTTGATGGAGGCTTTGATATCCAGGCAGCCGGCCAGCACCATCGGCTGGTTGGCCACCAGGCCCACCACCCAGCCGTTCAGGCGCGCGAAGCCCACGACCATGTTGGGCGCCCACAGGGCGTGGACCTCCAGAAAGCGGCCGTCGTCCACCAGGCTGGCGATCACGGCGCGCACGTCGTAGGGCTTGTGCGGGTCGGTGGGCACGATCTGCTCCAGCTCCGGGCAGCGCCGGCCGGGGTCGTCCAGGGGCGCGAGGTAGGGCGGGTCCTCGCGGTTGTTGGCCGGCAGGTAGGTGAGCAGTTCGCGCACCAGCGCCAGGCACTCGGCGTCGTCCCGCGCCAGGAAGTGGCTGACGCCGCTCTGCACGCTGTGCACCATGCCGCCGCCCAGCTCCTCCTGGCTGATCTCCTCCTGCATCACGGCCTTCACCACGTCCGGCCCGGTGATGAACATGTAGCTCTTCTCGGTCATGAAGACGAAGTCGGTCAGGGCCGGCGAGTAGACGGCCCCGCCCGCGCACGGCCCCAGGATGACCGAGATCTGCGGGATGACGCCGGAGGCTTCGCAGTTGGCGTCGAAGATGCGCGCGTAACCGCCCAGGCTGTCCACCCCTTCCTGGATGCGCGCCCCGCCCGAGTCGTTCAGGGCGATGAACGGGCAGCCGTACTGCAGGGCCATGCGCATGGCCTTGACGATCTTGTTGGCGTGCATCTCGCCCAGCGAGCCGCCCATCACGGCCGCGTCCTGGGCGGCGGCCACGGCGTGCCGGCCGTTGATCAGGCCCCAGCCGGTCACCACGCCGTCGCCGAAGCGCGAGGACTTGCCGCCGGGATAGCTGGCGTGGCGCGGCAGAACGAGTGTATCCATTTCGGTGAAGGGGCCGGGATCGAAGTGGCGCTCCAGGCGTTCGCGGGCCGTCAGCCGGCCCTTCTCGTGCTGGGCGGCGGCCTCAGCCGGCGCGCCGCCGGCCACGGCTTGCCGCCGGCGCAGCTCTTCGAGATAAGCCTCCATGGATCGGGTCATCAGCAGTCTCCAATCGGCCGTGGGCGGGCCGCCTCCAGCCGGGCGGCGTTGGGCACGGTCAACTTGCGGGTATAGCCCGGCCTCTGGCTGAGCGGCGCGCCGCCCCCCGGGCCGCCGGATTCTTCGGGGATCAAGACCAGAGGCAGGCCGTGGTGATGGGGGTCGTTCCGGTCTTTGAGGAGGACAGGTGGGAACTGCTCGGCGTGGTCGAGGCGCAGCCGCACTGCGGGCGTCCGCCGCTCCGCGAATTTCGTGAGCGTGACCAGAGTCATCTCGCGCCTGTCCCGGTCCTGGCCGGCCATCGACGCCTCGCGCGGTCAGTATCAAGATTGTGAAAACTGGCTCAGTCTGGAGTTATTTGACAGGCTAAAGTTGGCCCAGAGTAACAAAGATTAAGAGTGACAAAGATAATGGAGTTGCTATGAGAGCTATACTGAATAATAATGACCAGCGGTCAGTGGGGCTGGCGGGGGGACCATTTCCGCA
>JAEURL010000268.1 GCA_016789165.1 Anaerolineales bacterium
AGGCCTTTGGTCCGCAGCCGGCCGGCCTCGGCCGGGTCGCCCAGCACCTGGGCCAGCTTCCCGGCCAGGGCCGCATCGTCGTCGGCGTCGATGAGCAGGGCCGCGTCGCCGGCCACCTCCGGCAGCGCGCCGCGGTTGGAAACGATGACGGGCGCGCCGCAGGTCATGGCCTCCAGCACCGGGATCCCAAAGCCCTCGATCCACGACGGAAACACAAAGGCCTCGGCCTGGCTGTACAGGGCGATCAGGTCCTCGCGCGAGGGGCGCACCAGCAGCCGCGCCTGGCCGGCGGCCTCCGCCTCGCGCACGACGGGCAGCGGGTCCGGGCGCCGGCAGAAGAAGACCATCTGATAGCGCTCCTGGAACTCGGCCGGCAGCCGGCGCCAGGCCCGGACGATGACGCCCGGGTTCTTGAGCGCGTCGGCCAGGATGAAGGGCCGGGCGATCTGGTGGCGCTGGCGCACTTCGGCCAGGCGGGCCGGGTCCTCCAGCCGGCGCAGATCGGGCGTGGGGGCGTGCGGCACCGCCACGATACGTTCGGCGTCCAGGCGGCCGTGCTTGGCGATCTCGGCCCGGGCGTGCTGGGAGACCGTCAGCAGCAGGTGGGCGCGGTCCACGGCCGCGCGGGTCAGGGCGTGCAGGTAGGTGAACATGACGACGTTGCGCGGGTTGAAGGAATTGCTGGTGCGCAGGCCGCGCAGGATCTCGGCCAGCGGCAGCAGGTTGATGGCGTCATGGACGGTGATGACGGTGCGCGCGCCGGCCGGCCCAAAGCCGTAGTTGGCCGGGAAGTGGGCCACCTCCACGCCGTCGCGGGCCATCGCCCGCTGCAGGGTCAGGTCCAGCCACAGGCTGGAGTGCGGACCGCGGTAGGGCAGCAGGCGCAGGGTGACCGGCCGCGGCAGGTGGGTGAGCTCAAAGGGCCGCTTGGTGTCCCCGTACAGGAAGACCTGGTGTTCAGCCGCCGCTTCCACCAGCGCGGGCACGAAGTGCTGGACGTAGGTGTGCACGCCGCCGAACAGACCGTGCGAGAGATAGCGGACGTCAATGCCGATGCGCATGACAGGGCTTTCCTTACCGGCTGGGCGAGGGGTCCGAGCCGACAGCGGCCAGCGGCCGGCCGGGGGCGCGGTCCCGCGCGGCGGCCAGAAAACCGGCACAGAGCGCGGCCGGGATGGTCAGGGCCACCAGCGCCGACAGCAGCCAGACGGTGAGGGTCTGGCCGGGGCCGCTGGGCCACCACGCACCGGACTCCAATTGGAAGCGGGGCCGCAAGGTCAGCCGCCACAGCCGCCGCGCCAGCCACAGGCCGGGCGGCAGGGCCGCCAGCAGCCAGGCGGCCTGGCGCGTCAGGCCGGCCACGGCCACGGCCGCCAGCGCCAGGGCCAAGGCCAGCGCCAGCGTCGCCAGCAGGCGCAGGTGTTCGCGGTAGCGGGCCGGGAAAAGGCCGGCCTCCCCATCCCCCTGCCCATAGCGGCGCACCTGCCGCCACAGGCCGCGCCAGGTGGGCCGCAGGTGCCAGCGGACGCCGGCCTCCGGGACAAAGGCCCAGCGCGCCGGCCGGGCCTTCAGGGCGACGCCGAACAGGGTGTCCTCGGCGGTCAGGGTGAGCCACTCCGGGAAGCCGCCCACCGCGCGCCAGGCCTCTTTGCGAAAGGCCACGGACCGCGTGGAGGGCAGGAAGGTCCGCGGGTCCACGTGGGTCAGCGGCGGCACCAGGTAGGCGGCGGTCACGCGCTCGAAATCGGTGGTCTGCAGCGCGGCGTAATAGCCGGCCGCGACCTCCAGCGCCGGGTCGGCCGCGAACGGGCCGGTGACGGCGGCCAGCCAGCCCGTCGTCAGTTCACAGCCGGCGTCAGTGCAGGCGATGAGGGGGCCGGCCGCCCGCTCGATGGCCAGGTTGCGGCCGCGGGCGATGTTGGCGCCGGAGGCCTGCCAGACGCGCACCGGCAGCGGGGCGCGGGCCGCGAAGGCCTGCAGGCGCGCAAAGGTGTCGTCGGTGGAGCCGCCATCCACAATCACGATCTCGTCCGGCCGGCGGGTTTGGGCCAGCACGGACTCCAGCCAGGCGTCCAGGCCGGCGCCCTCGTTGCGGACCGTGGCCACCAGGGAGACGGCCGGGCGCGGCGCGTCCGCCGGCGGCAGCGGCTGCTGGCCGGCGGCCGGCGCGCTGGCATACACCGTGACATTAGTCCGGTCCACCAGGGGAGCGCGATCCACAAACAGGGCGTGCCAGGCTCGCATACCGCGATTGTCCATTAGGCCGCGGCAGGGCGGCAATAGGGCCTTGTTCCCGCCCGGGTCACGGGCGCTTCAGCTGGGTCAGCACATCGGCGATGCGCCGGCTGGCCTGCCCGTCGCCGTAGGGGTTGGACGCGCCGGCCATGCGCCGGTATTCGGCCGGGTCGGAGAGCAGGCGCTCGGCCTCGCGCACGATCACGTCGCGCTCGGTGCCCACCAGCTTGAGGGTGCCGGCCTCGGCGCCCTCCGGCCGCTCGGTGACGTTGCGCAGCACCAGCACCGGCTTGCCCAGCGAGGGCGCCTCCTCCTGGATGCCGCCCGAGTCGGTCAGGATCAGGTGGCAGCGGCTCATCAGCTGGACAAACGGCTCGTAATCCAGGGGCTCCAGCAGATGCACGCGCGGCATGTCGCCCAGCTCGGCCCGCACCACGCGCTGGACCTGCGGGTTGAGGTGCACGGCGTAGATCACGTCCACGTCGGCATGCCCCTCGACGATGGCGCGGATGGCGTGGCAGATCTCGCGCAGCGGCCCGCCCCAGTTCTCGCGCCGGTGGGTGGTGGCCAGGATCACGCGCCGGCCGGCGAAATCCAACTGGCTGAGCACCGGGTGCTCGAACCGGTAGTCCGCGCGGACGGTGGCCAGCAGCGCGTCGATGACGGTGTTGCCGGTGACCACGATGCGCGCGTCCGGCAGGCCCTCGCGCAGCAGGTTCTGGCGCGCGCCCTCAGTGGGCGGGAAGTGCCAGTCGCCGATGTGGCTGACCAGCCGGCGGTTGATCTCCTCCGGGAAGGGCTGGAACTTGTCGAAGCTGCGCAGGCCGGCCTCCACGTGCGCCACCGGGATCTTCAGGTAATAGGCGGCCAGCGCGGCGGCCATGACGGTGGTGGTATCGCCCTGCACCAGCACCACGTCCGGCTGCTCGCGGCGCAGCACCGGCTCCAGGCCCAGCAGCACGCGGCTGGTGACCTCGAAGACGGTCTGCTCCGGGCGCATGACGTCCAGGTCGTGGTCGGGGGTGATATCGAACAGGCGCAGCACCTGGTCCAGCATCTGGCGGTGTTGGGCGGTGACGGTGATGACGAGCTCGAACTCGTCCGGCCGGCGCTCCAGTTCCTTGATAACCGGGGCCAGCTTGATAGCCTCCGGCCGGGTGCCGAAGATGGGCATTACTTTGACAGTCATGGCTGGCTCGCGGCCGCCTCCTTCAGGATGGTCCAGACCTCGCGGGCGCGCACCGGCCAGCTGTTCTGCCGCGCCTTGGCCAGGCGCAGGCGGGCCACGGTACCGTTCTCGTGCAGGCCGCATTCGGCCTCGGCCAGCAGCTCGCCGGCCGTGCGGCCGAAGCTGACCAGCTCGCCGAAGCGCTCAGTGCCGGCCACCGGCGTGCTGACGATCGGCCGGCCGGAGGCCAGGTAATCATACAGCTTGGTGGGGTCCATGCTGGCGGTCAGGGCATTGCACAGGTGCGGCAGCCAGCAGATGTCGAAGCCGCGCAGGTAATCGGCCAGCTGGCCGTGCGGCCGGCCGCCCAGAAACCGGACGTTGGGCAGGCGCTGTAAATCGTCCACCTCGGCCTGGCGGGTGGCCCACACCGGGCCGACAAAGACGAAGGACCAGGCCGGCCGCGCTTCGGCAGTGGCGCGGATCAGGGCGTAATCGATGTTCTCGCCGATCTGGCCAATGTAGCCCACGCGCGGGTGGGGCAGACCGTGCAGGTCCGCGGCCTCCGGCCGGATCGGGTCGCAGGATTGCGAGAGCAGGTCAAAATCGGTGGCGTTGGGGGCCAGGTGGGTGCCGGGGTTGACGGCGGCGGCGCGGGCTCGCAGGCTTTCGGAGACGGCCAGCACCACGTCCACGCCGCGCAGCACACGGGTGGTGGCGGCCTCCAGCTCGGCCCGCTCCTGCACCGGCAGCTGCGAATACTGCGACCAGTCGTCGGTCCAATCGAAGACGGCCAGCCGGCGCTCGGGGAAACGGTCCAGGGCCCAGGCCTGCAGGGGGTGGCTGAGCCACAGGATAAGCTCGTCGCCCGGCAGCTGCTTCAGCCGGCGGCGCAGGGCGGCGGTGTACAGATCGTAGTTGAAGCGGTTGAGCAGGACCGAGCGCTGCAGGCGCGGGTGGCGGGTGAGCGGCACGGTTTTGGTGGAGCCGGTGGCCACCCACAGATGCCGCTCCACGCGCCGGGCGCGCGCCAGCAGGGCGCCCCAGTGCGCGGCGCGGTCAGCGCCGAGGTGGCTGGGCTCCCAACGCCCGCGCGCCCAATCCAGCAGGCTGGTAGTCACCGGCGGGTTGACGAAGAACACGGCGGCCGCCTCGGCCTGCTGGGCCAACTCGTGCGCCAGGCGCACCTTGCGCCGGCCGAGGTTGCCCCACTCCGTGCTGGAGAGATACAGGAGCTTATAACTGGAAGCCATTGGCAAACAGCGTCTCGATGTAGGCCAGATCACGGCCCGGCGCTTCTGGACGGCCGGCCTGATCTGGGGCCAGCCGGCCGCCGGTGAGGCTGAGCGACCGGCGGTGCAGATCC
>JAEURL010000330.1 GCA_016789165.1 Anaerolineales bacterium
GGCCCGCGCCCTGGTGCTGGAGCCGGACGTGCTCTTGCTGGACGAGCCGACGGCTAACCTGGACCCCTACAACGTCGGCCTGATCGAACGCATTGTGACGGAGCAAAACCGGACGCGCGGCACCACCGTGGTGGTGGTGACCCACAACGTCTTCCAGGCGCGCCGGCTGGCCACGCGCGTGGGCTTGCTGCTCAACGGCCAGCTGGTGGAGCTGGCCCCCACCGAAGCCTTCTTCGAGGCCCCGCGTGACCCCCGCACGGCCGCCTTCGTGCGCGGCGACATGGTCTATTAGGCCGGGGCCTGCCCCGCGGCCGCCTTGGCCCGCGCTGTCCGCCCGCCTCCGCTTACTTTTGACGCGGCTGGTGGTGCTGCCGGCCCGCCAGCAGCAGCGCCTCAATCTCCTGGAGGGCGACTGCCAACGACACGCCCTCGGCGGCCGCCCACTCCCGGCCCAGGGTCTCCTGGGCCCGGCGCAGCCCGGTGGCGTCCACGTCGTTGAGCGGTTTTTGCCAGCCGCGGGCGCTCAGGTCCCGGACGATCTCGCACACCGTCTGAAGCGAGCAGTTCTTAAGCCGCTGGGAGATCTCCAGGCGGCGCTGGCGATGATCGGGAGTGAGCGGGGCCGGCTGGCTCTGGAGCACGGCGCGGTAACGGCCCAGCTCGGCCCGCGGCGTGAGCAAGCGCAGCTCGGTCACCGTTTCCGCCTCCGCCTCCACCGGCACCCAGACCGTGTTGCGGTCGATGGCGATTTCGTAGTAGCGCCGGGCCTCAGCGGTCGCGAAGCGCTTGGTCACCACCTGGACCACCCGGCCCACACCGTGCGTGGAATGCACAACCTGGTCGTTGACTTGGAACAACATAGGGCTTTCCTCCCACCATCGAAAAAGTGAGACGGGTTCGGCGTTTAGTAGCGGCGGTTGCCGCCCCGGCGGCCATGGCTGCGCGGCGGCCGGCCGCCGCCCTGGCCGAACGCGCCGCCGCGGTCGCCGAAGCGCCGCGGCGCTTCCCGCGCCTTAGCCGGGCTGACCGTGATCTCGCAGTCGTGCAAGGCGAAACCGTGCAGCAGACGGATCGCGTTCTGGGCGTCGGCCTCCGACTCCATGACGACGAAACCGAAGCCGCGCGACTTGCCGGTGGCGTGATCGACGGCCAGGTCCACCGTGGTGACGGCGCCGGCCTGCGCAAAGACGATGCGGAGATCCTCAGCGGTGGTCCGCTGGGCCAGGTTGGCGACGTATAGTTTCACTGCCATGGCACACCACCTCCCGAATGCCAAAAAAAGAAGCCGCCGCCCCCCCAACAACGGGATTGGCGGCGGCGGCCACGCAAATCCGATTACTTGCTAGGTATTATTCTACCATCCCCCGTGCTCTCCGAGCGGCGGCGCCGGCTGGATGAGCGCGCAGCCAGTGAGCCAATATTCCGGTGGCCCAAATCGTGTGGATCAAGGACTATCGTCACTTTTCGTCAAGCCGTTTGGTACCTAGACTAAACAACTGGTTCTCAGTAAATTTAAGACCACCTCGTCAGGCCGCTGAACAGGCAGACGGCCGCCGGCCAAGCGGCCGTGGAGCCAGCTGGTTGACCGGCCTGACCTGCCCGCCGATTAGCAGGGGGAAAGGGCCGCAAGCTTAGCTGCCAGCGGCTCGTGGAATGCCGAGGCCGAGAATGGCTGCCCTGAGACCACAGACCCGCGCCCGTCACCTGCAACTGAAGATCCAAAAATCGCGCCAGCAGTTAGCCGAAGCGGAGGCCGCCCTGGCCGCCCTCCCGCCGCTTGGGGTGGAAGCCCCGCCGCCGGCGCCGCTCATCCCGGCCGAAACCTTTGCCAAGGCCTTCCTGGCCAGCCCAACCCTGATGGCGCTGAGCGAGCTGGAGACGGGCCGCTACGTGGACGTCAACGAGGCTTTCCTGCGCACCCTGGGCTTTGAGCGGGAGGCCGTGGTGGGCCGCACCGCGCAGGAGCTCGGGTTGTTTGCGCAGCCCGAACAGCGCCAGGCGGCGCTGGAACAGCTGCAGGCGGAGGGCCGGCTGCGGAACTTCGAGGTGGCCGTGCGCGCCCGGTCCGGGGAGCTCCGCACCGGCCGGTTCGCGGCTGAGTTCGTCCACGTCGGCGAGCGGCGCCTGCTGCTGACGGTGATGGAGGACATCACCGACCAGCGGCGGACCGAGGCCGCCCTGCTGGCCAGCGAAGCCCGTTTCCGCTCTTACGTCGAATTTGCGCCGCACGCCATCTTTGTCGCGGACCGTCAGGGCCGGTATGTGGATTTCAACCCGGCGGCGCTCGACCTGCTCGGCTATCCGCCGGCCGAGCTGGCGCGGCTGTCCATCGCCGACGTGGTGGCTGAGGTCGATCTGGAACGCGGGCTGCAGAGCTTTGGCGTGGTGATGAGCGCGGGCCGGGCCGAGGGCGAATTCCGCCTGCGGCATCGCGCCGGCCACGTGGTCTGGGTGGCGCTGCGCGCGGTGCGGCTGAACGACGAACGCTTTATCGCCTTCTGCCAGGACGTGACGGCCCAGCACGCGGCCGAGCAGGCCGCCCACACCAGCGAGGCCCGCTATCGCACGACGCTGGATGCCATGCTGGAGGGCTGCCAGATCATCGGCTTCGACTGGCGCTATCTCTACCTGAACGAGGCCGCGGTCCGGCAGGCCCGGCAGACGGGGGCCGCCCTGCTTGGCCGGACCATGCCGGAGGCCTACCCCGGCATCGAGACGACCGAGCTGTTTGCCGTCCTGCAGCGCTGCATGGCGGACCGCCAGCCGCGGCGGATCGACAACGAGTTCACATACCCGGACGGCCAGGTCGGCCGCTTTGAGCTCAGCATCCAGCCGGTGGCGGAGGGGCTGTTTATCCTCTCGCAAGATGTCAGCGCGCGCCGGCAGGCCGAGGCGGCTTTGCGCCGGAGCGAGGAGCGCTTCCGGCTGCTGGCCGAGAACATGGCCGACGTGATCTGGATCCTCGACACGGCCACGCTGCACTTCAGCTACGTCAGCCCCTCCGTCGAGCGCCTGCGCGGCTACACGGTGGCGGAGGTGCTCGCGCAGACCATCGACCAGGTGATGACGCCGGCCTCGCTGGCCATGATCCAGGCTGAACTGCCCGGCCGGCTGGCGGCCTTCCTGGCCGGCGACCCCGCCGTGGTCACCCAGACGCACGAGGTGGAACAGATCCGCCGCGACGGCAGCCTGGTGTGGACCGAGGTCGTCACCACCCTGTTGCGCCAGCCGGGCGGCGGGGTGGAGATCCTGGGCGTCTCGCGGGACATCAGCGAGCGCCGGCGGGCCGCCGACGCGCTGCGCGAAAGCGAGACTCGCTACCGCGCCCTGTTCGAGGGGGCCGCGATCGGCATCTTCCATTCGACGTTTGAAGGCCAGTACCTGGACCTGAACCCGGCCCTGGCGCGCATGCTGGGCTACGCCACGCCGGCCGAAGTGCTGGCGGACATTCACGACGTGGCCCGCCAGACGTATACCGACCCGGCGCGGCGCGAGACCATCATCGCCCAACTCCTGGACCAGGGCGGCACGCTCGTGGTCGAGAACCGCTACCATCGCCGGGGCGGCCCGGATTGGGACGCCTACCTCCACCTGCGCTGCGTCACGGACCCGGCCGGCCGGCCGCTCTACCTGGAGGGCTTCGTCGAGGACATCACCGAGCGCAAGCGGGCCGAGACCGCGCTGCGCGAGAGCGAGCGCAAGCTCCAGACGCTGATCGAATTGCTGCCGATCGGCATTTCGATCCTGAACGCCGAACGCCGGGTGGTCTACGCCAATCCGGCCCTGTGCCGGATTCTGGATATGGACCGCGAGCAGTTCTTCCAGGGCGCTTACCGCGGCCGCCGCTACTTGAACGCCGATCGGACGCCCATGCCGGCCGACGGGTTTGCGAGCCTGCGCGCGCTGCGCGAGGGCCGGCCGGTGCTCGACGTCGAGACCGGCGTGGTGACCGAAGCCGGCCGCGAGATGTGGGCCAGCGTCAGCGCCGTGCCGGTGGACTTTGCCGATTGGCGCGTGGTGATCGCCACCGCCGATATCACGGCGCGCAAACGGGCCGAGACCGCGCTGCGCGAGAGCGAGGCCCGCTACCGCGGCCTGGTCGACAGCGCCCCAGACGCCATC
>JAEURL010000336.1 GCA_016789165.1 Anaerolineales bacterium
CACGGTGGCGTGGCCGCAGCCCGCGATGGCGCCCAGGTCCACCGGCCGCAGGGTGTGGTTGGCCGGCAGCACCAGCTCGGTGGCCACCATGTCCTCGCCCATCAGGCGGACGTGCTGGCGCGGCGCCACGCTGGCGCGGATCTCGATGGACGCGGGCTCACCGGCGGCGGGCGGCTGCCGTCCCTCGGCGAGGACCTGCGCGTGCTCAATCGGCACCACAGCGTCGGCCCACTCCGGCAGCGGGTCGCCGGTGTCCACGTAGCGGGCCGGCCCCTGCGCGTCGATGGCCAGGCGCACCGGGTGGTTGTCCGAGGCGGCGGCTGTGTCCGCGGCCCGCACCGCGTAGCCGTCCATGGCGGCGGCGTGGTAGTGCGGGGCCGAGAGGCGCGCGAAGACGGGGGCGGCCGTCACCCGGCCGAGCGCCCGGTCCAACGGCACCGCCTCGCCCTCCAGCGGCCCCCAGCGGCCGGCCGCCTCCAGAGCCTTGATCAGCCGGTCCCAGGCCTCGGCCAGGGGGATGTCGTCGAGATAGATCTTCTTTGCGCTCATGGCTGCTCTTTGTCGTAGATGCGCTGCAGGAAGGCCCGCACGCCCGTGAGCTGGTTGAGCCACATCACCAGGCCGGGCGAGAAAACGTTCAGGGCCTGGAAGAGCCAAAACGGCCGGGCCGCCACCACCACCTCCACCGGGGCCTGTTCCACGGCGCGCAGCAGGCCGCGCACCACGTCGGCGGGCGTGCTGACGCCCAGCAGGGGGTGGGCGGCCGTGCGATGGTACGCGAAGAGGCCGGTCTCGGTGACGAAGCCGGGGCTGAGGGTGGACACGCTCACCCCCGTGCCCTCCAGCTCCACGCGCAGCGCCCAGCTCCAGGCGAGGACGGCCGCCTTGCTGGCGCCGTAAACCGAGCCGAAGGGGGTGCCCAGCTTGCCGGCCAGCGAGGCCAGGTTGACGATGTGGCCGCGCCGGCGGGCCAGCATGCCCGGCAGAACCAGGCGCGTCAGCTGCATGGGCGCGATCACGTTGGTGGTGATGATCTGGTCGATCTCGGCCGCCGTTTTGCGCGCGAAGCGGCTGTTGATCTCCACGCCGGCATTGTTGATCAGCAGGTCGATCGGCCCGAGGGCGGCCTCGGCCTCGGCCGCCAGGCGCGCGCGATCCGCTTCGCGCGTCAGGTCGGCGGCCAGGGGCACTACGCGGACGCCCAGGCCGGCCAACTCGCCGGCCACGGCCTGCAGTTTGTCGGCGGAGCGGGCCGCCAGAACGAGATTGACGCCGCGCTCGGCCAGCGCGCGCGCGAAGCGGGGCCCCAGGCCCAGGGACCCCCCGGTGAGGATGGCGTTGGCGCCGTGCAGTGGAACAGGCATTGGGCGGGTGCTTTCGTGGTTGAGTTAGCCCCGGCCCGTCAGGGGACCAGGGTGAAATAGCGTGTGTCGTAATCGTCGGCGGCCAGCCAGGGTTTGAAGACCAGCCGCGCCCCCAGGTCGCCGGCCGGCACGGCCACGGTCAGCCAGCCGGTGAAGTCGCCGCCGGGGAAGAGCACGGCGTCCAGGGCCGGCTCCGGGTCCACGATCGAGGGGATGTCGTAGCGCGCGCCGTCGCCGCCCAGCACAAAGAAGTCCTTGCTGTCAATCCAGGCGGTCTCGTCCTCCGGCCGGATCAGGCGCGCGTGGACCTGCACCACGGCGTATTCCAGGCCGGCCGCCGGCGGATCGTTGAACTGGTTGGCCGCCACCACCAGGCTCCAGGCGGCCTCGCCGCGCACCACGGCCAGCGCCGCCAATTCCCAATCTTCGGTGACGACCGTGCGGCGCAGCGGGGCCGGCTCGGCGCTGTCGGCGCCCAGGCGGGTGGGGTCGATGGCGGCCAGGCCGGCGTCCACGCCCACGGCCGCCCCGGCCTCCAAAGCCAGGAAGCGCGGGGCCTCGGCCAGCGGGCCCTCCAGGGGTTCCACCATCAACAGGAGGTCGGTCTCGCCCGGCGTCACCAGGTAGACCGACCAGCCCTCGGCGCTTTCGCCGTCCTGCAGGTCGGCCTCCAGGGCCGGCTCCGGCGTCACGGCCGAGGCCTTGAAGTAGCGCCGGCCGGCCGAGCCCGTCACCTTGAAGTCGGCGGCTTGCACGGGGCGCGGGCTGCTATCGCCGTGGGTGGCGGTGACGCGCAGACGCACGAGCAGGTATTCCTGGCCTTCGGCCGGCGGGGTGTTGAACTGGTTGGCCTGGCGCAGCTGGCGCCAGGCTTGTTCGCCGCGCACCACCTCGCGGACCTCCACCGTCCAGCCGGGCAGCTCGGCTGGGGCGCCGGCCGGGAAGGGCGCGGATCGGCTGAGCCCCGAGATGGCGGGGCCGGCCTCCGTCGGCCTGTCGGCGGGGGTCGGCGCCGCGACCGCCGGCGTAATGGTGGGGCGCGCGGTGGGCGCGCTGGCGGGGGTGGGCGTGACGGCGACGGTCTGGCAGGCCAGGGCGGCCAGGGCCAGGGCCGCGGCCGCCGTGAACGGCCGGCGGCTATTCATCGAAGAGGAAGGTGGCTTCACCGTAGAAACGGACCTCGCGCTCGGCCAGCTTGGCCTGCAGCCAGGCCTGGAGCCGGGCGTTCTTGACGTCCAGCGGCTCCGCCGAGCGCAGCTCCGCCAGCGGGTAATTGGTGCGCAGGACGCGGCCCTGGATCAGGTGCCGGGTCAGGCCGGGGGGCAGCAGTTCGCCGTCGCGGGCCAGGGCCAGCACCTCGGCCGGCTCGTAGTTGGGGAAGACCACCAGGGCGGTCAGGTCCGGATACAGGCCCTGGACGTCGCGGATGTCGTTGGCCACCGTGCGGTACAGGCCGCCGGTGTGTTTGTAGGTGTCCACCAGCGCGTTCAGCAGCCGGTTCTGCTCGTGCAGGCTGGTGGTGCGGGCGCGGGCGGTCAGCACGCGGCCGTCGGTCAGCATCACGTAGGCCAGGATCGCGCGGCGGGCCAGGTCGGCGCGGGCGCTGAGAAAATCGATCGGCTGGAGCTCCAGGCCGTCAAGGGCGTACAGCCGGCGCGCCAGCGCCTCGGCCTCCAGGCCGGTGACGGCGTGGTGCCAGGTGCTCAGCGTCACCTGGGGCGGGGCGTAGCTCACCACTTGCACCAGGACGTGGTGGTAGCCGAGCTGCTCCAGGGCCGTGCAGCGGTTGGCGCCGTCCAGCACCACGTAGCGGCGCTGTTCCAGGGGCACGGCGGCCGGCGCCGGGTCCAGGGCCGCCACCAGGGCCGGGTTCTTCAGCAGGCCCTCGGCCTGCAGCCGCCGCACCAGCGGGCCGGTGCGCTGGTCGTCGTTGAACTCGTGCTCGCGGACGGAGTCCAGGGAGATGATGCGCAGATCCGGGGTCTCGGGCAGGGGCGGAGTATCCATAGGGTCACCGGGCGGCGGGCCGCTCGCCGTGCGAGGCGAGGTAGTCCAGGATATCGATCTTGGTCAGGATGCCCACCACGCGGGCCTCCTCCAGCACCACGGCGGCGTTGCCGTTGACGAACACGCTCATCAGGCTTTCCAGCGGGGCGGCCGGCGTGAGCGTGGCCACGTCGGCGCGCATCAGGTCGGCGATGCGCTCGTCGGGATGGTGCTGGTGATCGGCCAGCACCAGGTGGTTGAGCAGGTCCACTTCGGTGGCCAGGCCGAGCAGCCGGCCATCGGCGGCCACCACCGGCACCTGCGAGATGTCATGGGTCTTCATCTTGGCGATCACGGCGTTGAGCGGCTCATCCGGGTCAGCCGTCACCACGGCGCGGATCTTTTTGGTGGCCAGCACATCGGCGGCGGTGGCGCCGGTCCAGGCCGATTCCAGGAAGCCGTTCTCGCGCATCCAATCGTCGTCGAAGATTTTGCTCAGGTAGCGCGAGCCGGAGTCCGGCAGGATCACCACCACCAGCCGGTCCGGCCCCAGGTCCCGGCAATAGCGCAGGGCGGCGGCCACGGCGCTGCCGCACGAGCCGCCGGCGAAGATGCCCTCCTCGCGCACCAGCCGGCGCGTGGTCAGGAAGGTCTCCTTGTCGCCCACCTGCAGCACCTCGTCCACCACTGTGAGATCGAGCGCCAGCGGCAGGAAGTCTTCGCCGATGCCCTCGGTCTTGTAGGTGCGCGGCTGGGGGTTGGCCGGCATCCGGCCGAGCTTGTGGGTCTCGTACAGGATCGAGCCGTAGGGGTCCACGCCCACGATGCGGATCTTGGGATTCTTCTCTTTCAGGTAGCGGCCGACGCCCGTGATGGTGCCGCCGGTGCCCATGCCGATGACCACGTCGGTGACGCGGCCGGCGGTCTGCTCCCAGATCTCGGGGCCGGTGGTGAGGTAATGGCTGCGCGGGTTCTCGGGGTTGTGGTACTGGTTGGCCAGGATGGCGTTGGGGGTCTCGGCCACAATGCGCTTGGCCACTTCGGTGTAGCTGCGCGGGTCGTCGGCGGCCACGGCGGTGGGGGTGATGATGACCTTGGAGCCGAAGGCGCGCAGCAGCCGGATCTTCTCCTGGCTCATCTTATCCGGCATGACGAACACGGACTTGTAGCCCTTGATGGCACACAGGATGGCCAGGCCGACGCCGGTGTTGCCGGAGGTGGCCTCCACCACCGTGCCGCCCGGCTTCAGCCGGCCCTCGCGCTCGGCGGCCTCGATGATGTTGCGCGCGATGCGGTCCTTCACCGAACCGCCGGGGTTGAAGAACTCCACCTTGGCGGCCAAGGTACAGCGCAGGCCGCGGCTCAAGCTGTTCAGGCGCACCAGGGGCGTGCGGCCGATCGTGTCCGCAATCGTGGCAAAGATCTGGGGCTCCGCCGGCAGAGCTTCCGACATTCTTGTTCCTTTTTGGAGAGATTGCTGAGTTATGGCAAGCGTACCACAAACCGGCCGGGTGGCGCAAAGCGCGATAACGGTCCGGCGCCAAGGTTAAGGCCGCTGCTTGTGAGCGCTGCCGCGCTCTGCTATAGTGCCAACGGCGGGTGTCCTGGAACAAAAATTGCTCACTCAACGTCGGTCAATGACCGGCTCGGTCCATTTAAGGAGAGACCCTATGCGTCGCTTTGTCCAATTTGTCCTGGCCCTGGCCCTGGCGCTCTCCAGCGTCCAGGCCGCCTTCGCCGACACCATCTACGTGGTGCAGCCCGGCGACTGGCTGGCCAAGATCGCGGCCCGCTTTGGCGTGAGCCCGCAGGCCATCCTGGCGGCCAACAACATCAGCAATCCCAACCTGATCTTCGCCGGCCAGCAGCTGGTGATCCCCAGCGGCGGCAGCAGCCCGGCCCCCACGGCGGCCCCCGCGCCGACAACGGCGCCCGCCACGGGCGGCGGGATCTACGTGGTGCAGGCCGGCGACTGGCTCTCGCGTATCGCGGCCCGCTTCGGCGTGAGCCTGGCCAGCCTGATGGCGGCCAACAACATCGTCAACCCCAGCCTGATCTACGTCGGCCAGCGCCTGGTCATCCCGGGCCAGGGTTCCAGCCAGCCGCAGCCCACCGCGGCCCCGCAGCCGACGGCGGCGCCGACCACGGCGCCCTCCACGGGCGCGGGCGGGACCTACGTGGTGCAGGCCGGCGATTGGCTCTCGCGCATCGCGGCCCGCTTCGGCGTGAGCCTGAGCGCGCTGATGGCCGCCAACGGCCTGACCAACCCCAATCTCATCTACGTCGGCCAGCGCCTGATCATCCCGGGCCAGGGCTCCAGCCAGCCGCAGCCCACGGCCACGGCCACGCCGGCCCCCACCAGCCAGCCCACCCAGCCCGCGCCCACCAGCAACCCGCCGCCGGCCAGCCCGGGCGGCTTTGAGCTGGGCGGCCACGTGGACACCTTCGCCTTCCCGGACCTGATGAAGTACGCGGGCATGTACTGGGTCAAGAAGCAGATCCGCTGGACGCCGGGCCTGGCCGCCTCGGTGGCCGGCGGCGCCATCAGCGACGCGCACGCCAAGGGCTTCAAGATCCTGCTGGGCGTGGTGGGCAACCCCGGCGATATCTCCGGCGGCGCCAACTACGACGCCTACGCGGCCTTCGTGGGCGAGGTGGCGCGCCTGGGCGCGGACGGCATCGAGGTCTGGAACGAGATGAACATCGACCGGGAGTGGCCGGCCGGCCAGATCAACCCCGGCTCGTACACGGACCTGCTGCGCCGGGCCTATAACGCCATCAAAGCCGCCAACGCCAACACCCTGGTGATCTCGGGGGCGCTGGCGCCCACCGGCGCGGAAGGCGCCTTCGGCCTGGACCACGTCTGGAACGACGACCGCTACGTGCGCGGCATGGCCGCGGCCGGCGCCGCCAACTACATGGACTGCATCGGCATCCACTACAACGAGGGCATCGTCAGCCCGGTGCTGACCTCGGGCGACCCGCGCAACCCGTCCAACTACTACTCGCGCTACTATCAGACGATGGTCAGCACGTACTACAACGCCTTCGGCGGCGCCCGCAAGCTGTGCTTCACCGAGCTGGGCTACCTCTCGCCGGAGGGCTTCGGCCCGCTGCCGGCGGCCTTCAGCTGGGCCGGCGACACCAGCGTGGCCGAACAGGCCCAGTGGCTGGGCGAGGCCGCCAACCTGGCCAAGAACAGCGGCGTGGTGCGGCTGATGATCGTCTGGAACGTGGACTTCCGCCGCTACGATGACGACCCGATGGGCGGCTACTCCATCGTCCGGCCGGACAACTCCTGCCGGGCCTGCGAGGAGCTGCGCAAGGTGACGGGCGGGCGCTGAGCCGCCACACCGAGCTGCGCCGATAACAGAAGGCCACCGCACCAGCGGTGGCCTTCTTGTTTGTGGCGGCGTGTCCGGGCCGGCCGCGGTCAGGCGCTGGCGGCCTCGCGCTTGAAGTAGACCACGCCCAGCGGCGGCACGTTGATCAGCAGCGAGGCGGGCTGGCCCTGCCAGGCCGTCGGCTCGGCCGGCAGGCCGCCGGCGTTGCCCACGTTGCCGCCGCCGTACAGGGCCGAGTCGCTGTTGAGGATCTCGCGGTAAAAGCCGGGGCCGGGCACGCCCACCCGGTAGCCGGAGCGCGGCACGGGCGTGAAGTTGGCCACCACCACGATCGCCTCGCGCTTCTCCTTGGCGTAGCGGACGAAGGAGACGATGCTATTGTCCACGTCGTGCAGGTCGATCCACTGGAAGCCATCCCAGTGGAAGTCCACCTCGTACAGGGCCGGCTCGGCCTGGTAGAGCCGGTTCAGGTCGCGCACGAAGTGCTGGATCTGGCGGTGCCGCTCGCTGCCCGGCCGGTCGGCGTCCAGCAGGTGCCAGTCCAGGCCGGTCTGGAAGTTCCACTCGTTCCACTGGCCGAACTCGCTGCCCATCATCAGCAGCTTCTTGCCGGGGTGGGCGTACATGTAGGCGTACAGGGCGCGCAGGTTGGCGCAGCGCTGCCAGTCGTCGCCGGGCATCTTGTTGAGCATCGAGCGCTTGCCGTAGACCACCTCGTCATGCGAGAACGACAGCACGAAGTTCTCGGTGAAGGCGTAGACCATCGAGAAGGTCAGGCTGTGGTGGTGGTAGCGCCGGAAGACCGGGTCCTTCTCCATGTACTCGAGCATGTCGTGCATCCAGCCCATGTTCCACTTCAGGTCGAAGCCCAGCCCGCCCACGTAGACGGGCCGGCTGACCAGCGGCCAGGCGGTTGACTCCTCGGCGTAGGTGAGCGTGCCCGGGAACTCCTGGTGCACCAGCTCGTTGAAGCGTTTGAGGAAGTCCACGGCTTCCAGGTTCTCGCGCCCGCCGAAGCGGTTGGGGATCCATTCGCCGTGCTTGCGCGAGTAATCCAGGTAGAGCATGGAGGCCACGGCGTCCACCCGCAGGCCGTCGATGTGATACTGTTCCAGCCAGAACAGGGCGTTGGAGAGCAGGAAGTTGCGCACCTCGTTGCGGCCGAAGTTGAAGATGAAGGTGCCCCAGTCTTTGTGCTCGCCCTGGCGCGGGTCGGAGTGCTCGTACAGGTGCGTGCCGTCAAAGTAGCCGAGGCCGTGCTCGTCCTTGGGGAAGTGGGCGGGCACCCAGTCCACGATCACGCCCAGGCCGGCCTGGTGGGCCTGGTCCACAAAATAGCGGAAATCGTCGGGCGAGCCGAAGCGCGCCGTCGGAGCGTAGTAGCCGGCTACCTGGTAGCCCCACGAGCCGTCGTACGGGTGCTCGGCGATGGGCATGGTTTCGATGTGGGTGTAGCCCATCTCCTTGACGTACGGGACCAGCTGGTCGGCCAGCTCGCGGTAGCTGAGCCACTGGTTGTCGCCGGTGCGCTTCCACGAGCCCAGGTGGACCTCGTAGATGCTGAGCGGGGTTTCTAGGTTCTGGCGCTCTTCCCGCGCGGCCAGCCACTCACCGTCGTTCCACTGGTAGCGGCTCAAGTCGTAGACCACGGAGGCGTTAGCCGGCCGCACCTCGGCCGCGAAGCCGTACGGGTCGGCCTTGTTGGCCATGTAGCCCAGGAAGCGGCTCTTGACCTCGTACTTATAGACCGTGCCGGCCGCCAGGCCGGGGATGAACAGCTCCCACAGGCCGCTGGCGCCGCGCGGCCGCATCGCGTGCCGCCGGCCGTCCCAGTTGTTGAAAGCGCCCACCACGCCGACGCGCAGGGCGCTCGGCGCCCAGACCGTGAAGACCACGCCGGCCACGCCCGCGTGGGTGGTCAAGTGCGCGCCGAGCTTCTCGTAGGCCCGGACCAGGCTGCCCTCGTTGAACAGGTACAGGTCCGTCTCGTTCAGCACGGGCGGGAAGCGGTAGGGGTCCTCGACCACGGTCTCGCGGCCGTCCCAGTCGGTGAGCGCCAGCTGATAGACGAAGAAAGCCGCGTGGTCCGGCAGGCTGACCTCAAAGAAACCCTCGGCGTGGATGCGCTCCATGGGGTAGCGCCGCTCGCCGTCCAGCACGGCCACGTCCTTGGCCTCCGGCTGGAAGGTGCGGACCACCAGGCCGGCCCCGTCCGGATGCGGATGCAGACCCAGGACATCGAACGGCGCGCTGTAGTAGCCGCCGGCGACGGCGGCAATGATGCTGGCCTCAACGGTA
>JAEURL010000337.1 GCA_016789165.1 Anaerolineales bacterium
CGCCCGCGCCCGCGCCACGCGCGCGGTGCAGGCCACAGCCACGGCCGAGGCGCAGGCGGAACTGGATATCACCGCCACGGCCGTGGCCCAGCAGACCCAGGCGGCGGCCGAACTGCAGGCCACGGCCCAGGCCCTGGCCGCCGCGCAGGCCGGCTGGCAGACCGGGGTGATCTCCGAGACCTTTGACAGCAACGCCAACTTCTGGCCCGTGGACCGCTACGACGACGGCAGCCTGGTGCTGGAGCCGGCCATCGCCGACGGCGTCTACCGCTGGACCGTCAAGCCGGCCAGCGGCGGCCATTACTGGAACCTGCTGCCCGGCGCCGTCGACCCGGTGGACGATTTCGTGGTCAGCGCGGACCTGCGCATGACCGGGGCGGAGGGCGGCGTGTACGTGTACGGCCTGGCCTTCCGCGCCGAGGGCCGGGACTACGGCCTGTTCGGCCTCACCAATGACGGCCGCGTCCGCATCTACGGCGTCTTCGATTCGGCCATTTACCTGTTCTACGATTTCACCAGCCCAGCCGTGCGCACCGAGCCCGGCGTCTTCAACCGGCTGACCGTGCGCGCCATCGGCGCCGAGGTCGCCTTTGAGATCAACGGCCAGCCGGTCTTCGTCTGGAACGAGCCAAACCTGAACGACGGCCGGATCGGCCTGGGCGTGGATATCGGCCGCGAGGGCCGGGACGCCGTGATTGAATACGACAACTTCGAGGTCCTGGCCCCGTAGCGGCGCGCCCTGGCGCGTCCCGATGGGGATGGGATTGGGACTGCTGGCCTTGTTGGCCGCCGTGCCGCGCCTGGCCGGCGACCTGGCCGGCAACCCCGGCTGGTACACAGACGAAGGCGCGCACCTCGATATCGTCCGCCACCTGCTGGCCGGCCAGGCGCGCTTCCTGGCCGTTCAGGGCTCCACCCTGCTCTTCGCCCGCCCGCCGCTCTTTCATCTTTTGCTGGCCGGCCCCGTCGCCCTCTTCGGGCTGGACATGGGCACCTTGCGCGCCGTCACCGGCGGGCTGGGCGTTCTGAGCGTGGCCGCGCTGTACCTGGCCGTGCGGGCCGGCACCCGGCGCTGGGCCGCCGGCTCACAGGCCTGGCCGGCCTTGGCCGCCGCCGGGCTGGCCCTCGCGCCCACCGCCGTTCTATATAGCCGCTTCGGTTTCAGCTACAACCTGCTGGCTGTGCTCACGCCCGTCTTCCTGCTGGGCGCCTGGGGCCACCTGGAGACGCGCGCCCGCGGCTGGCTGGCCTTGGCCGCGCTGGCCGCCGGCCTGGGGCTGGTGAGCGACCTGTGGGCCGGCGCCCTGCTGGCGCCGCTGGTCGTCGCCGCGCTGGCCGCCGGCGGTTGGCGCGGGGCGCGGGCCTTGGCCTGGAGCCTGCCGCTGGCCCTGGTTCCGTTTGGGGTCTACGCGGCCGTGATGACATTAAGCGCGCCACTGGCCCTCGGCGAACGGGGGGCCGCCTTCTGGTTCGACTTGCGCTTCACGGTCCTGCGCCTGAACGCCATCCCGCTGGGCCAACAGGCCGCGGCGCTGGCCGATAACGCCCTGCAGGTCGCGCGGCAGGAGCCGTGGTTTGCGCTGGGTGGGCTGGGCCTGCTGGCCCTGCGGCCGGCCCGGCTGCGGGCGGCGGCCCTGCTGACTTTCTTTCTGCCGCTCCTGCTGCTCGGCCGAACAGCCGCGCTCTACAGCCTGAGCACCTATTACCTGATCCCGCTCTTCCCGCTGGCCGCCCTCGGCCTGGGGGCGCTGCTGGAGCGTGCCTGGGCTTGGACGGCGCCGCGCCGGCCCCTGCGCGCCGGGTTGAGCGTGGCCGGCCTCCTGGCCGGGATCCTGGCTCTGGGGGTCTCGCTGGTCCAGATCCGGGAGGGCTTCACCACGCCCATTGACCCGTTCCTGGTGAACGCCGCCGACGCCCGCGCGGCGGCCGCGTTCGTCAACGCGCGCATCGCGGCGACCGACGTGGTCATCGCCTCGCCGGCCGTGGCCTGGCAGTTGGCCGGCCGGCCGGCCGATTTCCAGATGGCGGTGGCGGCCGGCGGCCGCGCCACCCCGCACCTGCCGGCCGATCTGCCGGCTGACCGGTGGGCCTTCGATCCGCGTTTCGCGCCGGCCCGGTTCGTGATTGTGGACGACCTGTGGCGCAACTGGGCGGCCGTGCACATTCCGGCGGTTGACGCCCAGTTGCGGGCGATGGACAATTGGCCCACCCTGTTCCAGGCCGGCGCCGTGCGCGTCTACTCAAATCCGCTGCCACGCTAAACACATGCTCACCCACCTCCGCTGTCCACAGTGCGGCGCGCCGCTGGAACGCCCCGAACCGCCGGCCGGGCCGACGATTACCTGCCCGTACTGCAGCCACGTCAGCGAGATCCCGGCGGCGCCGCGTCCGCCGCAGCCGCAGCCGCAACCGGCGCGGCCGGTCAGCCTGAACTGGCGCGAGTGGCCGCCGGGCCTGCGTCTGCTGGTGGTCGTGGTGGTGCTGGCGGTCGTCCTGCCGGCCTGCCTCGGCTTGGCCGGCTCCTGTCTGGGAGCCGCCGCCGGCCTGCTCGCCCCGCTGCTGGCCGTGCTGCTGCCATTCGTCCTCGGCCGCTAGTCCATTCACACCGGGAGTATGCGTATGCCCAAACCCTCCTTCCTCTTCGGCACCGTCGGCGCCCCCCTCTCCACGCCCAAGAAACCGGGCGGCACTGTGGGCGGCATCGCCCGCACGGCCGAGCTGGGCCTGGGGACGATGGAGCTGGCCTGGGTGCAGTCCGTGCGCGTCAGCGAGGCCAAGTGCGCGGAGATCAAGGCGGCGGCGGCCGAGCACGGCGTGGCCCTCTCGGTCCACGCGCCCTACTTCATCAACCTGAACGCCACCGCCGAGGAGTGGCCCAAGAGCCGCAAGCGCCTGATGGACGCCGCGCACTACGGCCACCTGGCCGGCGCCACCGACATCATCTTCCACCCCGGCTCGTACTTTGGAAAGCCGCCGGCCGAGGTGCTGGCCGTGGCCCTCCCGCGCCTGCGCGGCTGCGTCCAAGACCTGCGCGCGGCCGGCAACCCGGTGCGCCTGCGCCCGGAGACGATGGGCAAGAGCGCCATGCTCGGCTCGCTGGAGGACGCGCTGACGCTGGCGGCCGAGATCGACGGCGTGCTGCCCTGCCTGGATTTCGCCCACCTGCACGCCCGCCCCGGTGACGGCTCGGCCAACTCTTACGCCGAGTGGACGGCCATGCTCAAACTGGTGAAGAAGCGCCTGGGCGCGGCCGGCCTCAAGACCCTGCACATCCACCTGTCCGGCATCGCCTACGGCCCCAAGGGCGAGAAGCACCATCTGACCCTGGCCGAGGCCGACCTGAAATACAAAGAGCTGTTCAAAGCCCTGCGCGATCTCAAGTGCGCGGGCCGCGTCCTGGGCGAAAGCCCGATCATGGAGCAGGATGCGCTGGTGATGCAGAAAACGTGGGTCAAGTTGGCGAAGGCGCGATAGGGACCGGAAAGCGGAGGGGCGTCCTTCCGCCTCGCCTCAGCCCCTGGCTCTGCCGAATCACCCTCCGGCCCGTTTCAGGACAGCCATGAACTTCCCCCTCGCCCACCGCGTCTCCGGCTTCGGCCTGACCATCTTCAGTGAAATGTCGCGCCTGGCGGCCGAGCACGGCGCCGTAAACCTCGGCCAGGGCTTCCCGGATTTCGACGGCCCGGAGCCGGCCAAGGACGCGGCCAGCGCCGCCATCCGCGCCGGCCAGAACCAGTACGCGCCCACCACCGGCACGCCGGCCCTGCGCCAGGCCATCGCCCGCCACGCGCGCCGCTTCTACGGCCAGGACCTGGACCCGGAGGCCGAGATCACGGTGACCAGCGGCGCCACTGAGGCCATGCTGGCGGCCTTCCTGGGGTTGCTGAACCCCGGCGACGAGGTGGTGATGTTCGAGCCATACTTCGACTCGTATGTCCCGCACTGCGCGATGGTGGGCGCCATCCCGCGCCTGGTGCCGCTGCGCCCGCAGGCGAAGGCGGACGGCGCCATCGAGTGGGTCTTCGACCCGGACGAGCTGGCCGCGGCCTTCAACGCGCGCACCCGCCTGTGCCTGCTCAACACGCCCCACAACCCCACCGGCAAGGTCTTCAGCGAGGCCGAGCTGCGCCTGATCGCCGAGCTATGCCAGCGCTGGGACGTGCTGGCGCTCTCCGACGAGGTCTACGAGCACCTGGTCTACCCCGGCGCGCGGCACACGCGCCTGGCCGCCCTGCCCGGCATGGCCGAGCGCACCCTGACCGTGGGCAGCAGCGGCAAGATCTTCAACTTCACGGGCTGGAAGATCGGCTGGGCCATCGGGCCGGCCGCGCTCAGCCTGGGCGTCCGGCGCGCGCACCAGTACATCACCTTCTGCTCGGCCACGCCCCTGCAGGGCGCGGTGGCCGCCGCGCTGGACCTGGACGACGAGTATTACCAGGCCTTGGCCGCCGATTACACCGGCAAGCGCGATTACCTGACCGGGGTGCTGCGCGCGGCCGGCCTGCGCGTGAGCGTGCCGCAGGGCACCTACTTCTGCATGGCCGATTTCTCGCCGCTGGGGTTTGACGGGGACGATGTGGATTTCTGCCGCTGGCTGACCACGGCCATCGGTGTGGCCGCCATCCCGGCCAGTGCCATGTACGCCGAGGCCGCCAAGCCGCTGGCCCGCCACTGGGCGCGCTTCGCCTTCTGCAAGCGGCCGGAGACCCTGGCCGCCGCCGCCGAGCGCTTGCAGCGCCTGCGCCGCTGACCGGGGCAAAAAAAACGGGCCGGCGCTCGGCCGGCCCGCGGGTGAGTGACGCCCGATCAGCGCGGTTACTGGGCCGCGCCGGCCTCCCGCTGGTAGCGCTGGGCCTGCCCGATCAGGTGCGCCTGCGCCAGTTGGGCGTAAGCCCCGCCCCAGGCCGCGCCCACCGCGCAGGCGATGACGCCCAGCAGGCTCAGGACAAACTGGCCCAAGCCGCCCACCAGCAGGACCATCAGATACAGCCCCGGTTTGGCGCGCACCAGCCGCAGCACCTCGCCGACGTTCAGGGCCGCGCCCAGTTCGCCGCCGGCCGCATACCGGCCGAGCGCCGCCATCAGCGCCATGCCCGCCAGCAGGCTGTAAACCACGGCAAAGAGGCCCAGGCAGCCGCCCAACAGGCCCAGCACCTGCTCCCCGCCGCTGTCACGAATGGAGACCGCGCTCACCACCGCGATCGGCACGGCCAGGCACAGACTGACCACAATCAGCGGCAGAAAGTAAACCAGGCCGATCACCAGCGTGCTCAACCCCTGACGCGCGTAATCGCCGAAGTCGCTCCACTCCGGCAGGCTGTCGCTCGCGCCGTTGATCACGCGCCGCGCAATCGATACGCCGTAGCCGGCGGTGAGGATCTGGCCCACGATCGGCACCAGCGAGAGCGCCCCGGCGATGGCCCATTTCTTAACCCAGGCCGGGTCCTGCTGCGGGAACACGAATGCCCGCCGATATTCCATTTCCATGTCCGCCACCTCCGGATAAGGGCTGTATAACGGGGGGAACTATAAAGGCGAAGACCCCCCGCGGCAAGTAAACGTCTGATTAGCGCTCGGCGCCCGTCACGGGGTCCACCCCGGTTTCCAGCGTGCGTTCGGCCAGCCGGAGCCGCGTCTGCTCCACGTCCTTCAGATCCAGGGGGGAGAGGGCGGCCTCGGCGTTGCGCCAGGGCGCCAGAACGACGCCGCCATTGGCTAGCGCCAGAGGCTGGCGGCCGGCCGGCTGTTCGCCGCCGGCGTAGGCGCGCAGGGCCGCCGCCAACGCCGCGCCGTAATCCAGATAGACGCTCGTCAGCACCCGGTCCGCGCCGGCGGCCGCGCCGGCCTCGAAGAGGGTGATATACACATCGCCGCCCGAGCCGATCACCCAGCCGCCGGCCGCCGCTGCCGAACGCAGAGCGGCGTCGCCAGCCGGCCCGGCGGCCGCGAAGAGCACGTCCGCGCCGAGCGAGACGTACTTCCCGGCCTCGGCCGCGGCGAAATCCACGGCCTGGGTGCCGTCCAGGTCCACGGTATCCAGCCGGCATTTGGGGCAGGCGTAGCGCGCGCCGCTCAGGAAGCCGTTGCGGTACTTGAGCCCGTCCGGCGTGGTGGCGTCGGCGAAGACGGCCACCCGTTCCGTGGCGGTGGCGAAGCCGGCCGCCAGGCCGGCCAGAAAGCCGGCCTGGTCCTG
>JAEURL010000356.1 GCA_016789165.1 Anaerolineales bacterium
TTGAGTTGGAACCCGGCCCAGCGCTTCGGGCTGGCCGCCAAGGGCGACATCGCCGTCGGCTATGACGCCGACCTGGTGCTGGTGGACCCGCGCGAGAGCTTCGTCGTGCGCGCGGCCGAGTCCGAGTCCGGCCAGGGCTACACGCCGTTTGAGGGCCAGACCTTGACCGGGCGCGTGAAGACCACGTTCCTGCGCGGCCAGGTGGTGTACGACGGCGGCCAGGTGGTCGGCCCGGCCCGCGGCCAATACCTGCACCGCCCGACGGCATAAGGACCGCATTGCTTTAGACCGCTGCGCAAGAAGAGGAGCTGGCATGGGCGAACACTTGACCGGGATGGTGCTCATCGAGGACATGACGGCCGCGGAGCAGGAACGGGCGCGGCGCGTGGAAGGCGTGCTGCCGGCGCTGCGCGCGCGCGCCGAGGCCGCCGACGCGGCCGGCCGGTTCCCGCAGGACAACATCGCCACGCTGCGGGCGGCCGGCCTGCTGGGCCTGATCGTGCCGACTGACTACGGCGGCCTGGGCGGCGGCCTGCGGGACCTGGTGGCGGCGGCCTTCGCCCTCGGCACGGCCTGCCCGTCCACGGCCCTGGCCTACTTCTTCCACTGCTCCAGCGCCTCGCGCGGGCTGCTGCCGTTGGAGGCGCTGGAGGCCGGCCTGTTCACGCCGGACGAGGCGCCGGTGGTGCGCGCCTTCGCCGAGCGACTCCTGCACAAGATGGGCACCGACGGGCGCTGGCTGGCCAACTTCGCCAGCGAGCAGGCCAAGACGGCGGCCAGCGCCGTCACCATCGCCACTGAGGCGCGCGCCGCCGCCGGCGGCTGGCGGCTGTCTGGCGTCAAGTCGTTTGGCTGCTCCACCGGCGTCGCCGACGAATATCTGGTCACGGCCAAACTGGCCGGCACGACGACGGCCGACGGGCTCTGTGTGTTCTTCGTCGACCGTGCGGCGGCCGGCGTGCGCGAGCGCGCGCCCTGGGAGGCGCTGGGCATGCGCGCCACGGCCACGCACGGCCTAATCCTGGAGGACGTCTTCGTCCCGGCCGAGGCGGCCCTGGCCGTGCCCGGCGCCTTCGTCAAAATGATGCAGGTGAGCCGCGGCAGCTTCGTGGGCAACCAGGTGGCCGTGGCCGCCATCTACCTGGGCGTGGCCTATGCGGTCTACCACTACGCGCTCAACTTCGTATCCGGCCTGAAGTTCGCGGACACCGGCGAGTCCATCGCCGCCGAAAGCGGCTTCCACCAGGAGCTGATCGGCAAGATGACCGTGGACCTGGAGACCGGCTTCCTGTGGCTGCGCCGGCAGGTGCAGCTTGAGGCCAGCGTCCCGCCGCTCCTGCCCAAGCCGCGCGTGGTGGCGCAGTGGCGCCTGTGCAAGGGCGTGGTGTGCGACGCCGCCTATGCCGTGGCCACCAACGCGCTCAAGGCCTGCGGCACCAGCAACACCGGCCATGGCGGCGTCATCGGCCGGGCGCTGCGCGACCTGAGCATGGGCCTGGTGCAGGCCTTCCCGGCCGAGCGCGGGCGGCTGGAGGCGGCCAAGATGCTGGTGGCGGCCGGCGCCGAGCAGGCCGCCTTCAGCACGCGCGAGCGCGCGCAGTGAGTGCGCGGCCCGAGACGGCCGGCGCGGTGGCCCACACCCTCGGCCTCCTGCGCGGCGTCTGGCACGATCATGTCGAGGTCTTCGACCTGGCCGGCCGGCCTTTGGCGCACGACGAGTTCAGCGGCACGCCGGGGCCGGCGCCGTGGGACAACCTGGTCTACATCGACTTTGATGGTGAGGCCTATCGGCAGACCAACGTCACCTTCCGCGGCCGGCCCCTGCACGTGCGCAGTTTCGCCGGGCGGCTGCGGGACGGCGTCCTGGTCTTTGAGCGCCTGGGGCCGGAGGCGCCTGAACACGTCGGTGTATCGGGCGGCCCCGGCATCCTGATCTTTGCCCCGCGCGCCGTCGACGAGGCCTGGCAGCGCTACAGCGAGCCGGACTTCATCCGGTTGCTTGGCCCCGGCCAGCGCACGCGCACGACCCTACTGTATCGCCAGGGCGTGGCGGTGCGGACCCTGACGGCCTACGGCCAGCGCCTAGCTCCCACGGCTGAGCAGCGCCTGGCGTGGGACCCGCGCGGCCCGGATGGCCCGGTCCACAACTCCCTCAGCGCGACCCGCGTCTTCCAAAAGCCGGGCTGACCTGAGCCCCGGAGCCAGCCGGCTACTGCTTTGCGCGTAGCCATCAAGAAGTGCGATCAATAGGAAGCGGTATTCGGCAAGCGGCTTGAGGCTATCCGCACCCTTGGCGCCGACCACGGGCGCCCAACGGCCGGCCGCGAAGCGGGCAGGTGGGTCTACCGCTTCATATTCTGGCCGCCCAGCCGGGCGGCAAGCCCCGGCTCGCTTGGAATGCCAACTGCCCCTTGCTAATTCGCTCGGATGTTCTATAATCACAATCACAACTGAATTGTTATCTCCTGCCCTAATAGCTTGCCCATGGCCAGGCGGCCATGTCACTTTACTCACTCAGGAGGTTGCCCATGTTCACTGCCCCGCTGCGTTCGTCTCCCACTGCTAGTTCATCCTCACTCAATCGCCGGCCCGTGGCCGGCCGGCTGGCCCATTAAAGGGGGGAGCCATGCCCACTACGCTCACCATCCGCGATGAGTCCACGGCCACGCTGGGCCGGCCGGACCTGGTCTGGACTCTGGCTTGCCCCTTGGAGCACCTGACTGCGCGCGAGCTGATTCAACTGCGCATCCAGCACGAGGTCGAGGCCTATAACCACCGCCAGCCGGAGGTCTTCCAGGGTCTCGTCCAGCCCTCCGACGCCGAGCGTGCGCTGAACGGCTTCCGCTTGCGCGAGCGCCGCCGGCTGGACTGGCGCCGCCAGGCGGAGCGGGCGCTGGCGGCCTTTGAGAGCAATGGCTTTATCCTGCTCGTCGACGACCGGCAGGTGGACAGCCTGGACCAGGTGCTCGCGGTCGGCCCGCAGACAACGATCACGTTCCTCAAACTCGTGCCGTTGGTGGGGGGGTGACGATGTTGAACCGGCTGCTTCAACCGCTGGGGCTGATCGACCCGGCGCGGGCCCAGATCGATCAACTGGCGCGCGAGTTCGAACGCTACACCCTCAAGCTCAAGGACACGCCGACCGGCCGGCTGATCCTGGCCGCCGACGCCGAGGCGCAAAAGGCCAGCTTGCTGGCGATGCTGGCCTGGCATACGCGCTCGGCGCCGGGGCGGAGCCTGCTCGCGCCGGAGTGGCACCAGCGCTGGTGCATGCTCGGCGCCATCTTCGATCTGCTGCGCCGGCGCCTGCCCTTCGCGCCGGCCGAAGTGGCGGCCGTGCTGGAGTGGGCCCTGCGCCTGGGCCAGCCGCATTGGCGCGGCCTGGGCCAGTTGGTCCGGGTGCTGGCCGACTATCAGGCGCACCACCCGCTGACGGACGAAATGCGGACCCTGACGTTGGCTCTGGCCGACCAATGGCAGACCGCCGGCCGCTCGCCGGCGGCCCAGCAGCAGGCCATCCGGCTGCGTGAGCTGGCCGGCGCCGGCGGCGAGTCAGTGCCGGTGGCTTCCGGCGAGCCGTGGGCGGCGGCCGCCCGGGCGGACCTGGCCGGCCTGCCGGAGCCGGCCCGCGGTGCGTGGGCGCGCCTGCTCAGGCTTGGCGCTCAGGCATCCGGCTCAACGCCCAGCGCCCGCTGGCTGAAACAGGCCCGTGCGCTCCGGGACGAGATCGGCGGCGACGCCTGCCAGGCCGCCCAACTGCGCTGGTTTGCCCTGGTGGCGCAGCCGCGTCCGGATGGGCCGGAGGCGCGCCGGTGGGAGCTGGACTCAGTCAATGTGGGCTGCCTGCGCGGCCTGGCCTGGTTGGGCGCCGATCGTCCAGACGCGGACCTGGCGCGCGGGTTGGCCGCGCTGGCCGGCGTCTGCTTTCGCAAACTGCCCGGCCTCGGCCCGCGTGCGCCGCGCCTGGGCAATGCCTGCCTGTGGGCGCTGGGCCAGATGCCTGGGCCGGCCGGCCTGGCCCAGCTGGCCATCCTGAACGCCCGTCTCAAAACCAGCGCCGCCCGGAAGGTGATCGCGGCCGCGCTGGCGGCGGCCGGCGAACGCGCCGGCCTCTCGCCCCGGGAGCTCGCCGAGCGGCTGGTGCCCGATTTCGGCCTGACGGCGGTGGGCGAGCGCCGGGTGCCGCTGGGCGACTGCCTGGCGGAAGTGGTTGTGGCCGGCACAACCGAGGTCGAACTCCGCTGGCGGCGTCCCGACGGCCGGCGGTCGACGGCGGTGCCGGCGCCCGTGAAGACCGCCCACGCGGCCGAGCTCAAGGAGCTCAAACAGAGCCTGGCGGACCTGCGCCGGATGCTGCCGGCCCAGCGCGACCGCCTCGAAAGCCTGTATCTGGCCGGCCAGAAGTGGCCCTACGCCGCGTGGCGCGAGCATTACCTGGACCACCCTCTGGTGGGGACGCTCGCCCGCCGGCTGATCTGGAAGTTCAGCCGCGGCGACCAGGCGGCCTCGGGCATCTGGCGGGCCGGGCGGATCGAAGGCCGCGCCGGCCCGGCCCTGGACTGGCTGGACGCCCACACCCAGGTAGAGCTGTGGCATCCGCTCAATGCGGACTCGGCCGTGGTGTTGGAGTGGCGCGCCTGGCTGACGGACCAGGCGGTGCGTCAGCCATTCAAGCAGGCCCATCGCGAGGTGTATCTGCTCACCGACGCCGAACGGGCGACGGCCACGTACTCCAACCGGTTTGCGGCGCACCTCTTGCGCCAGCATCAGTTCAACGCCTTGTGCGCGGCGCGCGGTTGGCAGAATCAGCTGCGCCTGCTGGTCGACGACGACTATCAACCCGCGCTGCGGCTGCTGCCGGAGTGGGGGCTGCGGGCTGAGTTCTGGATTGAGGGGGTCGGCCAGGCCTATGGGGAGGACACCACCGCCGCCGGCGCTTACCGGCATGTGGTCACGGACCAGGTGCGCTTCTACGCGCTCGACGCGTGCCGGAATTGGGCGCACGCCGGCGGAGGCGGTTACGCCGGCGACCGGCGGCAGGAGCCGGCCGAGCCGCTGCCCCTCGCGCAGATCCCGCCGCTGGTCTTCTCGGAGGTCATGCGTGACGTCGATCTCTTCGTGGGCGTGGCCAGCGTGGGCAATGATCCCGCCTGGGCGGATGGCGGGCCGCAGGGCCGGCCCGTGGACTACTGGGCGCGCTATGCGTTTGGGACACTGGCGCCGACGGCGGAGACGCGCCGGCAGGTCCTGGCCGATGTGCTGCCGCGCCTCAAGATTGCGCCGCGCTGCCGGCTGGCCGACCGGTTCCTGGTGGTGCGCGGCGACCGGCGCACCTACAAGATCCACCTGGGCAGCGGCAACATCCTGATGGAGCCAAATGACCAGTACCTGTGCATCGTCCCGGCGCGCGGCCCGGCCGCGCTGGCTGCCGGGCCGGTCTTTCTGCCGTTTGAAGGCGACCAGACTTTGGCCGTGATCTTGAGCAAGGCTTTTTTGCTGGCCGCAGACGCCAAGATCACGGACCCGACAATCCTGCGCCAGATTAGCTCCGTGGCAGTTTGAGCGGCTCCAGGGGGTATTCCCTGGTGTGTCCGATCACGGGCGGCAGTATACTGGTTTGGAGCGGGCCGGTATCGGTGCCGGGTGGGAGGTTGCCTCAAACCTCAGCGGCCCGCCGAAAGGAGCGCGATCCTGCCATGGCGTCGCCGCGGCCAGCGCAGCTAAGCAGAGCCCTCCTGGTGGTCGGTTTGCTCGTCTGGGTGGGGATTGCCACCTTAACGTTGCCAGCCGCCCTCAACCTGGCGCTCATTGTGGGCGGTGTTGCCCTAACCGTCCCATTGGCTTGGCTGGGGAGGCGGGCGCTCGACCGACAGCCGACGGCCGACCGGGTGGTCTGGGTCACCACGCTGGTCCATTACGGCGTGCTGATCCCGCTGGGAGTGGCTCTGCTCAGAGCCGTGAGCACCTATCCGGACTGGGCCGGCTGGACCCTGCCGCTGCCACGCGCCCTCGGCTGGCTGCTGGTGCTGCCCACCGGAGCGGCGGCGCTGCTGGCCGTCGCCAATCTGGCCTGGAAGGGGTGGGGGGCGCCCTTTGCCATTGCCCTGAGCCAGAAGCTGTCGGTCGAGTGGCTGTATGCCTGGACGCGCAACCCCATGGTGCTGGCCACCCTGGCCTTTCTTGTGGCGCTGGGGCTCTGGTTTCAATCAGCCTTGTTTGTGCTCTGGGTGCTCGGTGTGGTGGCGCCGGCGCTGCTGGTCTTTGTGAAGGTGTACGAAGAGCGGGAGCTGGAGCTTCGCTTTGGGGCCGCGTACCGCGACTACAAGGCCCGCACGCCCCTGTTGTTTCCGCGCCGGCCGCGCCGCTGATGGCGCTCGGTGGGGCCGCTTTGACGGTCGAATTGGACTGGACGTAGTTGTTGGAATCCGGCCGGCCAAAACCTGGCGCGCCCCGCATCACTCACGGAGACTGACGTGGCCGAACTGAAGACCAAGGCAACCACTGCCAGCGCGGAAGCTTTTCTGAACCAGATCAAGGATGATGCGACGCGCCAGGATTGCCTCGCGATTGCCAAGCTCATGAAGCAGGCCAGCCGCGCTGCTCCGCAGATGTGGGGGGCCAACATCGTTGGCTTTGGGAGCCGGCGGCTCAAATACGCCAGCGGCCGCGAAATCGACTGGATGGTGATCGGCTTTTCGCCGCGCCAGGGGAAGATCACGCTGTATCTGCCGGGCGGCGTCGAGCAGCAGACCGCCCGGCTGAAAAAACTCGGTAAGCACACGACGGGCAAAGGCTGCCTCTACCTCAAGACGTTGAAGGATGTTGACACCCAGGTACTGAAGGAGTTGATCATCCAGGCGGTGCGGACTACGACCGAGTCCGCCGCCTGAACATGCCGGCCTCTCGTTTCGGGCGCGGGTCAACTCCGACCGGCGCCCGAAGTGAC
>JAEURL010000362.1 GCA_016789165.1 Anaerolineales bacterium
GGATGGCGTAGCGGGCCCGCTCAACCCGATTGCCGCGCAACGTGGTCTGCTGGGAGTACCAGATCACCAGGTCGCGGACGTCATGGATGGAATTGTTCTCGATCAGGGTGTGGCGGGCGTACCACAGCCGGATGGCGTCACCGCGGCGCGCCTCCTCGTATTTGAGCTTGCCCGCGATCTCGTTGCCGCGCAGGACGGCGTCGGCGGCCTGCGACACGAAGATGCCAAAGAGCACCTCTTCCAGCCGATTGCCTTCCACCAAGGCCCGGTCGCCGGCGACGATGACGCCGGAGTGGTCGCGGTCCGGCTCATCGCCGCTGTTGCGCACCACGAAACCGCGCAGGGTGACGTCGGCGGCCGTGATCTGGACCACCGTGCCGCGCCCGCCGCCGTCCAGAACGGGCCATTCGACGCCGATCAGCGTGACGGGCTTGTCCACCACCAGCGCCGGGTAGACGCCGCCGTGGACTTCGATGGTGGCGCCGGGCTGGGCCGCCGCCAGGGCTGCCGCCACCGTGGTATAGGGGCCGGCGGGGGAGACAATCAGGTGCTCAGTGATCAGGGGCGCAGAGGTCAGCGGCGTCTCGGTCGACGAGGCCGGGCTCGGCGCCGCCTGCGCCGCGCGGTTGCCCACAGCGGCCAGCGCCATTACCACCGCCATCAGACTCAATACCCCGCGTCGCGCGCTCACGCCCACACCTCCACCACCATCAGATTCCGCCGCTCGCTCGCCACGGCCCGCCGCTCACTTCCCACTACCCACTTTTTTTCGCGCGTCCACAATCGGCTTGTAGGCGGCGCGGTGGAACCACAGCGCCAGCAGGACCACCAGCACGGCGGCAAAAGCCAGGTACAGGCCGACCTCCCAGTTGGCGATGGTGCCGAACTGGCCAACCTTGCCCTCGCCCCACACCGGCGGCATGAAGGGCTTGATGGCCCCGCCCAGCGCCGACTCGGGGTCGATGCTGTGGCCGTACTGGTAAAGGATGTACGCCAGGTCGGCCAGGAAGACCAGTGGGTAGGCCAGGGCCGGCACCGCCAGCAGCGCCGCCCACTGGTTGTGGACGAACACCCCCGCGATCAGCAGCAGGCCGAGGGTGACGATGGCCACCGTCGAGATCGAGCGCTCGAAGCGGCCGCCCTCATCCAGCAGCGGCATGCCCAGGTAGTGGTTGAGCTCGTCGATCTCGCGCACGTCGCCGGCCAGGTGGGTGACGTAGACGTCCACCTTCAGGCCCTTGGGGTACTGCGGGGCCGTCATCGTCATGCTCCAGTACGGCACGAACATCGAGACCATCAGCATCAGGGCCGCGACCATGAGCAGGGCGCTGGGGATCAGGTAATCCTGCAGCTGACGGGTGCTGCCGTCCGGCAGGAGGACTTTGACATCGGGATCAAGGTTCAGGATTTTCATGGTCGTTTCTGGGCTAAGGGGCAGGAGAGCCGCGGCCCTCCTGCCCCCGCCCGCGTCAAGCGTCGGCTTACGGCTTCACCAGGAAGTAACCCATCATTTCCAGGTGCAGGGCCGAGCAGAACTCCGTGCAGTAGTACGTGAACGTGCCGGCCTGCTTGGCGTCAAACTCAATCGTCTGCGTCTCGCCCGGCTCGAGGCTCAGGTTGATGTTGTAACCGGAGAGCGCGAAGCCGTGCGTGGCGTCGGGCGTGCGCTCCAGGCTGGTCAGGTGCCAGACGACGTGGTCGCCCTGGTTGATTTCGATGTGCTCCGGCTTGTAGTGCGAGCGGATCACCGACATCCAGATCTCGACGTTGGTGCCGTTGCGCTCCACGCGCGCCTCGTCCTCGCTGGTGATGGCGGTCGGGTCCACGCTCCAGGTGTCCGGGTTCCAGCCGATCTCGGGGTAGACCTGGATGGACTTAAGCCGGTCAGCCTTCATGATCTGGGCGTAGTGCGGCTCGGCCATGCCGATGGGCATGTCGTAGAGCACCTTCATCTGGTCGCCGCCCTTGCTGATGTCCACCAGCTGGAAGTTCTGGGGCATGAGCGGGCCGACGTTGGCGAAGCGGTCGATGCTCCACTTGTTGAGCGCCACCACGAAGCCGCCGGCCGGCGTGGCGGTATCGCCCTCCACGGCCGTGATGTGGCCGATGTTGTACTGGACCGGCAGCTTCTGCACCAAGGTCCAGGGCTCCTCGGGGTGCTGGCTGGCATAGTCGCCGCCCAGCGTCCAGCGCGCCACGGCCGAGTCCAGGAAGAGCGAGGTGTAGGCGTAGCCCTTGTCGTCGAAGACCGTGTGCAGCGGGCCCAGGCCCAGCTCCACCTGCGCCTCCTTGACCTTATCCAGCGGCAGGACCGGCACGCCGTACACATCGGTCTCCAGGCCGCCGGCCGCGATGGCGGCCTGCATCTTCTGGAACGAGTAGATCGTCACGTGCGGGTCCAGCTTGCCGCCGACGATCACGAATTCGCCCTTGGGCGTCACGTCCGCGCCGTGCGGGCTCTTGGGCTCCGGCGAAAAGAACAGGATGCCCTCGTCGATGGCGGTCTGGAGCTTGATGACGGCCATGCCGTTGAGGGTCTCGGCTTTACCGGCTTTAAAGACTTCCTCGGCCTTCTTCCAGTTGAAGATGTGCAGGTAGTCGGTGTCGTTCTTGGTGGTGCCGGCCTCGAACGGCGGCTGGCCGCTCTCGACGCCGCCGGTGGCCAACTCGGTGTTGAAGCTGTTGCAGAAGAACCAGCCGTCGCTGACACCCTTGCCGGCATCACACAGGTCCTGCCAGTAGGGCGGCAGCTCGATCTGGAAGGACTGGCTCGGGTCCACGCGGCCCTTGAGCCGGTCGAACTTCCAGAACGTGATCAGGCCGCGGTATTGCTGCTGGTACTGATCGGTGGGCGCGTACTCGAAGCCGAGCGGCACGCCGTACTGCGGGCCTTCCACCACGTATTCGGTGTTGGGGGTGACGAAGGCGCCGCCGTGGTCGCTGATGGTGTTGGGGTTCTTGACGATCTGCTTGGTCTCGAAGTCGCGCAGGTCGATGACGGCCAGGCGGGCGTTGGCCTTGTCATTGATGAACAGGAACTCGCCGTCATAGGAGCCGTTGGTCTCGGAGATGTTGGGGTGATGGGTGTCGCCCCAGGCCAGCTCGGAGCCATCCGGCATGTAGCCTTCCTTGAAAACGGCGTCGGTGGAGCCGCCGAAGCCGTAACCCTGCCAGGACTCGCGCTGGAAGACGCCGATGACCTTGAGGATGCGCATGGACGGCACCCCGATCACCAGCACCTGCCCGGACTGGCCGCCCGAGGAGAACATGATGAAGGGATCCGTCTGGCCGGAGGGCATGTAGGTCTTGAGCGCGGCATAGATGTCGTCCTGCGTCAGGCCGCGCTCCTGGGCCAGGGCGGCGGCGTCGGCCGGCAGGCCGCTGGCGGCCGGCGTCGCCTGGGACGGCTGACCGCAGGCGCCCAACAGCAGCGCCGCGATCAAGCCTAGATACAACAGCCTCTTCTTCATAGTGGGTCTCCTCTGTGAGTGGAAAAATAACAAGACCACGCCCAGTATCGAGGAACCCGCAGTGGCCCGGTATGACGGGCATCATGCGCCCGCCCGCTTTTGTGGCGAAATCCGAAAACGCCTATAATGGGTGTGCGGCAATTCACAAGCGCACCATAAAAGGGACTTTTGGTGGCGGAATTAGTGATATCCGCCACTGGCGCCGATTTGCCCCCGGCCTAAAATCGGGTTCGCCCTTGGCCGTGACTAGGCCGGACCCTATCTGCCCAATCTCCATCGCCATGGCTGAAAGGAGGTGGCCCTTACCGAGCCCGCATCCCGTGCCTTGACGCCCGCAACTTGATTCCGCACCTTGGAGGAGATTGATATGCAACCCCGCATGTGGCGCGTCTTCAGCGCCATCGCCATTGTCGCCCTGCTCATCGCGGCCTGTCAGCCGGCCGCCACACAAGCGCCGGAGGTCAAGCCCACCGAAGCGCCCGAGCAGGTCGGCCAGTTCCAGATCCCGGCCATCGAGGAAGGCAAGTTCAACGTCGCCATGGTCCTGATTGGCCCGCACGACGACGGCGGCTGGAGCCAGGCGCACTACGAAGGCCTGAAGTACGTGGAGCAGAACGTCGCCAATGCGCACGTCGCCTACGTTGAGCTGGTGCCCGAGGGCGCGGAGGCCGAGCAGGTCATCCGCAGCCTGGCGCGCAAAGGCTTCAACCTGATCTTCACCACCTCCTTCGGCTACATGGATGCCACCGGCACCGTGGCCGAGGAGTTCCCGGACGCCACCTTCATCCACGTCAGCGGCTACAAGACCAACAACAAGAACTTCGGCAACCTGTTCGGCGCGATGGAGAACATGAAGTACCTGGCCGGCATGGTGGCCGGCGCGCGCGCCAAGGTCGACGGCAATCCCAAGCTCGGCTACATCGCCACCTTCCCCATCCCGGAAGAGCTGCGGCTGGGCAACGCCTTCGCGCTGGGCATGCGCAAGACCTGCCCGGACTGCACCATGGACGTGCGCTGGATCAACACCTGGCACGACCCGGTGGTGGAGAAAGAGGCGGCCGCCTCGCTTTTTGACGCCGGCGCGCAGGTGGTCTTCACCGGCGCCGACACGCCGGCCCCCGCCGACGTGGCCCAGGAAAAGGGCAAGTGGGGCATCACCTACGACTACGTGGGCTCCTGCAAGGTCGAGCGCTGCCTGACCACGATCTACTGGGACTGGGGCAAGGTCTACTCCAAGATCGCCCAGGGCGTGATCGACAAGACCTACAAGCCGGGCTTCGATTACTTCGACGCCGACTCCGGCGCGCTGGGCCTGTACGGCTTCATGGAAGGGCAGCAGCCCACCAAGGGCCTGCAGGACCTGCCGGCCGAAGACCTGCAGCTGGTCAAGGACACCCTGGCCAAGATGCTGGCCGGCCAGTTCACGCGCTTCGACGTCTTCGCCGGTCCGATCGTGGACAACCAGGGCAACACCATCGTCCCGGCCGGCGAAAAGATGGTCCAGGCCGACCTAGACCAGTTCCCGCCCGGCGCCTCCGGGCTGGAGTGCAAGTACTGCATGTACTGGTGGGCGGCCGGCATCACGGCGGAACTGCCCAAGCAGTAACGCCCGCACCCGACGCACTGCCTTTACCTCCGACCGGTCAGGTCCGCCGCCGCGGGCCTGACCGGTCCATTTGGGCGGCCCCCCACCCCCGCAAGCCCGAGGAGCAACCGCATGGCGGACGCACCCATCGCCGTTGAGATGCGCGGGATCGTCAAGCGTTTTCCCGGCGTGCTGGCCAACGACCACGTGGATTTTGAGCTGCGGGCCGGCGAGATCCACGCCCTGCTGGGCGAGAACGGCGCCGGCAAAAGCACGCTCATGAACGTGCTGGCCGGCCTGTACAAGCCGGAGGCCGGGACGATCCAGGTGCGCGGCCAGCCCGTCGCGCTGAATTCCCCGCGTGACGCCATCCGCCACGGGCTGGGCATGATCCACCAGCACTTCACGCTGGTGCCCTCCCAAACCGTCACCGAAAACGTCTTGCTCGGCCTGGACGAGCCGCGCTTCTTCATGCGCCTGAGCCAATATGATCAGCGCGTGGCGGAACTGGGCCAGCGCTTCGGCCTGAAGGTGACGCCGCAGGCCAAGGTCTGGCAGCTGACCGTGGGCGAGCAGCAGCGGGTGGAGATCCTCAAGATGCTCTACCGCGGCGTGCAGGTGCTGATCATGGACGAGCCGACGGCGGTCCTGGCGCCCCAGGAAGTGGAAGACCTGTGCCGCACGCTGCGCGCCATGGCGGCCGAAGGCAAATCGATCGTTTTCATCAGCCACAAGCTCAACGAAGTCATGAGCGTGGCCGACCGGATCACGGTGCTGCGGCAGGGCAAGGTGACGGCGGCCGGCCAACCGGCCGCCGGGTCCAGCAAGGCCGACCTGGCCCGGCTGATGGTGGGCCGCACCGTGCTGTTCGACCTCGATAAACAGCCCCAGCCGCCGGGCGAGCCGATGCTGGAGATGGAGGGCCTGCAGGCCGACAACAACAAGGGCCTGCCGGCCCTGCGCGGCCTCTCGCTCACGGTGCGGGCCGGCGAGATTGTGGGCGTGGCCGGCAACGGCCAGAGCGAGTTGGCCGAGGTCATCACCGGCCTGCGCAAGTGCACGGCCGGCCGCGTCCGGGTGGGCGGCGTTGACGTCACCAACCAGCCGGCCCGGGCCGCCATCCAGTGCGGCGTGGCCCACATCCCCGAAGACCGCACCCACGTGGGCAGCGCCCCTAACCTGAGCATCACCGACAACATCATCATGAAGAGCTACAACCGGCCCCCGCTCGCGCACGGGGCCGCGTTGGACCAGCGCGCCGCCCGGCGCCAGGCCGAGCTATTGAAGATGGAATACCAAGTGGCGGCGCCCAGCGTGGAGACGCCGGCCCGCCTGCTCTCGGGCGGCAATCTGCAGCGCGTCATCCTGGCCCGCGAGCTGTCGGCCAAGCCGCGCCTGCTGGTGGCCATCCAGCCCACGCGCGGCCTGGACGTGGGCGCGATTGAGGGCGTGCAGAAACTGCTGCTGGCCCAGCGCGCGGCCGGCGCCGCCATCCTGCTGGTCTCCGAGGAGTTGGAGGAGATCTTCGCCCTGAGCGACCGGATTGTGGTGATCTATGAGGGCGAGATCGTGGGCGAATTGACCGAGCACGACCCCGTGACCATCGGCCTGATGATGACCGGCGGCTCGCGCACCCCAGAGGCCAGGAGGTCAGCGTGACGGCTCAACCCGCTTCTTCGCCGGCCCGCCCGCGCGGCGGCTGGACCATACGTGTTGAGCGCCGGCTGGCGGTGCCCGGCTGGCTGCCGCCGGCCGTCTCGTTGGGCGCCATTCTGGTGGCCCTGCTGCTGGGCGCCATCGTCCTGGGCTTCGTGGGCGGCGACCCGCTGGCCACCTACGCCCACATCGGCCGGGCCGCCTTCGGCAGCTGGGGCGTGTTCTCCGACACCATGGTCAAGGCCACGCCCCTGATCCTGGTCGGCCTGGCCTGCTCGCTGGCCTTTCGCATGCGCCTATGGAACATCGGCGCCGAGGGCCAGTTCTACATGGGCGCCCTGGGCGCCAGCGCCGTGGTGCTGTCCGGGATCCTGCCGGAGACGACGCCGGCCTGGATCATGCTGCCGGCCATGATGCTGGCCGGCATGCTGGCCGGGGCGCTGTGGGGGGCCATCCCCGGCTGGCTCAAAGCGCGCCTCAACGTCAACGAGATCATCACCACGCTGATGCTCAACTACATCGCCGTGGCCCTGATCAACTTCTTCATCTTCGCCGTCTGGAGCGAGGCCGGCTTCCAGATGAGCAAGGTCTTCCCCAAGAGCGCTTGGCTGCCGCGCCTGGCGGATTGGGCCGCCAGCGTGCCGGCCTTCCGCGGGCTCACCACCCACTTCGGCCTGGTGCTGGCGGTGGTGGCGGCCGGCGTCATCTGGTACGTCCTGTACCGCAGCCTGTGGGGGTATGAGATCCGCCTGATCGGCGACAACCCGCGCGCCGCCCAGTACGCGGGCATCAACATCTCGCGCAACACGGTGCTGGTGATGATGCTCTCCGGGGCGCTGGCCGGCCTGGCCGGCATGTCCGAGATCGCGGGCGTGGTCCACCGCCTGCAGTCCGCCATCTCGCCCGGCTACGGCTTCACGGGCATCATCATCGCCTGGCTGGCCAAGCTCAATCCGCTGGCCGTCGTGCCCGTCGCCATTCTGTTCGGCGGCCTGATCCTGGCCGGCCGCGAGATCCAGCCGGCCGGAGTGCCGCGCCTGATCCAGGGCATCATCCTGTTCACGCTCATCGCCAGCGAAGTGCTGCTGCGCTACCGGGTGCGCCTGGTCCGCGCCGGGGCGGAGGAGTAGACCGTGGACCTGATCATCGTGCTGCAGGCCGGCGTGGCGAGCGGCACCGTCCTGCTCTTCGCCACCATCGGCGAGATCTTTGCGGAGCGCGCGGGCGTGCTCAACTTGGGCGTGGAGGGCATGATGCTGATCGGCGCCATGAGCGCCTTCAGCGTCACGGTGGCCACCGGCAACGGCTGGCTGGGCCTGCTGGTGGCGATGTTGATGGCCGGCCTGCTGTCCTTGCTGCACGGCGTGGTGGCCATCCACTTTCAGGCGGACCAGGTGGTCAGCGGCCTGGCCCTCACCTTCCTGGGCACCGGCCTGAGCCTGGTCTTTGGCGAGGGCCTGAGCAAGGCCGGCACCATCT
>JAEURL010000371.1 GCA_016789165.1 Anaerolineales bacterium
TCCTCGTCGCTTTCGGCCTGGCCGCCCACGTTCAGGGGCGAGCCAGTGGCAGCGTGTTGGGCGCGGATGGCCAGCTCGATCTCTTCGGCCATGGCCGGGTGCTCGCGCAGGAACTGCTTGGCCTGCTCGCGGCCCTGGCCCAGGCGCGTGTCATTGTAGGAGAAGAAGGCGCCGCGCTTGGTGATGATCTCCAGGGTGGTGCCGAGGTCCAGCATGTCACCCTCTTTGGAGAGGCCTTCGTTGTAGAGGATATCGAACTCGGCCTCGCGGAAGGGCGGCGCGACCTTGTTCTTGGTGACGCGCACGCGCGTGCGCGAGCCGATGACCTCCCCGCCCTCCTTGATGGCCTGCAGCCGGCGCACGTCCAGGCGCACCGAGGCGTAGAACTTGAGGGCCATGCCGCCGGTGGTGGTCTCCGGGTTGCCGAACATCACGCCGATCTTCTGGCGCAGCTGGTTGGTGAAGATCACGGCCGTGTTGGTCTGCTTGATGGCGCCGGACAGCTTGCGCAGGGCCTGGGACATCAGGCGGGCCTGCACGCCCATGGTGGCGTCGCCCATATCGCCTTCGATTTCGGAGCGCGGCACCAGAGCCGCCACCGAGTCGATCACCACCACGTCCATGGCCCCCGAGCGCACCAGGGCCTCGGCGATCTCCAGGGCCTGCTCACCGGTGTCGGGCTGGGAGATATACAGGTTGTCCACGTCCACGCCGCACTTGGTGGCGTAGATCGGGTCCAGGGCATGCTCCATATCAATGTAGCCGCACACGCCGCCGCGCTTTTGGGCCTCGGCCACGATATGCTGGCAGAGCGTGGTTTTGCCGGACGACTCGGGGCCGTAAATCTCGGTGACGCGGCCGCGCGGGATGCCGCCGATGCCGAGGGCGATATCCAGCGCCAACGCGCCGGTCGGGATCGCCTCCACCTGCAAATGCGAGGCCTCGCCCAGGCGCATAATCGTGCCCTCCCCGTATTTCTTGGTCAGATCGTTCAGGGCCTTGTCGATGGCATTGCGCCGGGCCGTATCCAGCTTGGGGCGCGCGGGGGCAGCCTCCTCCGCGGGCTCGGCCGGGGCGTGGACCTTGGGCGGCCGGCCGCGCCGAGGCTTGGGCGGCTCACCAACGTTCTCCGCGACCGTTTCCGCCGGGCTGACGGCTGCCGTCGGCAACGCAGTTTCATTCGGGGCCTCCACGTTCTCGGCGTTTTCAGTCATGGTTTCTTCCTTCTTCTTGCGGGGCATGGTTGAGGGTCTCCTGTGTGTTCAAGGCCGCAAGCGGCTCTTTAGAACGGATGTGCCACCGAGTATAGGTCGGATGTTCTAGGCAGTCAAGCCCCAAAATCTGGGGGGTAGTGATTTCTACAAGGCCAGGCGTACCGTATCTGGCGGGCAAAACCCGCGCGCAGGGGATTTTTCCGGCGGGCGGGCTACGGGGCCGGCGTGCGGGTGACCGTCGGCGTGACGGTGGGGCGCGGGGTGCGGGTAATGGTGGGGGTCAGGCTGGGGCGCGGCGTGCGGGTAATGGTAGGCGTGCGGCTGGGGCGCGGGGTGTTCGTGGGCGTGGGCGTGAAGGTTTGGGTGGGGGTGGCGGTGGCCGTGAAGGTGTTGGTGGGATAAGGCGGCGTGCGCGATTCGGCCGGCAGGGGCTCAGCCAGCTGCCCCGCCCCGGCCTGCAGGATCACGAAATTGGTCTGGCCCGCAATCACGTCCACCAGGGCCTCGATCACTTCCACTTCCCCGAGCTGCTCGGGCGGGAAGACCGCCTCGGGCACAGCGGCCACGCCCTCCACCAGCCCCGGCGTGGGCGAGGGCAGCAGGAAGGGCGGCGGCGCCTGCAGGCCCAGGGTCACCTTCAGCCGGTAGCGGCCGGCCGGCAGGTCCGAGATGGCGAAGTTCTCGCGCCAGTCGTCGTCCGGCTTGGCCACGCGCTGCTCGCCATAGGTATAGAGCCGGGACAGCCAGCGGTCGTCCTCGGACTAGACCTCGATCGGCTGGCTGTAGATCGGCCGGCCGGCCTTGTCCAGCAGCTGCCCCACCAGCACACCCCAGCCCGAGTAAGGCGCGATCCACAGCTCCGGGTTGCGCGTGCTGAAGTAGCCGTTCTCGCCCACCCGCACTTCGAAGTGCACGTGCGGGCCGGTGGTGTTGCCGGTGACGCCGATCCAGCCCAGGACCTGCCCGGTCTCCACACGCTGGCCCACGTACAGGTTGTTCTGGGCCTCCATGTGCGCATAGAGCGTGTACAGGTTGCGGTTCTTGTAGCCGTAGTCGTGGCGGATGGCCACCGCGATGCCGTACGGGTCGTCTTCGCGGCGCGGGTCGAAGTTGAACAGGCCCCAGCCGGCCCAGATCACCTGCCCCGGCCCGGCCGCCAGGATGGGCGTGCCGCGCGGCGCGTCGATGTCGATGCCGGCGTGGACGTTCATCTGCCCGAAGTAATCGCTGCCGTAGCGGTACGAGCCGAGCGGCCAGTTGACGCTGTCCGACGCGATTGGGCGCGCGAACCAGAAATGGTCCTGCGGCCGGATGGAGACCGGCACGCCCTGCACCGGCGGCCGCCAATTCTCGGGCGTGTTGAAGGCGATAGGCGTGGGGAACGTGAAGCGCAGCGGATCGGCCGAGTTGAAGGTCGGCACGGCCACCGGCACGGTATCCGGCAGCAGTGTGGGGATGACGGCCAGCGTGGGCGAGGCGGCCGGCGCCTGGATGGGCGCCGTCACGGTCGGCCGGGCCTCCGGCGCAATGGGCCGCGCCATGGTGGGCTCGCCCAGCGGCGCCTCGGTGACCACCAACGGCAGCGGCGCCGGCGCCGCGCAGGCCGCCAGGAACAGGGCCGCGCCGAGCGCCGCCATCCACCGGCTGCCAGACACAGGCCGTCCATTCCCCGGCCGGAGGCCGCTCGCCCGCTTGTTCATCATGGCGGCTGAACCGGCTCCACTTCCGTGGGCGTGGCCGTCACCGGCGGCGTGGGCGTGATGACCACCGTGATGATGATCGGGCGCGGCGTGCGCGTGATGGTGGGCGAGAGCGTGGGCCGCGGCGTGCGCGTGATGGTGGGCGTGGCGGTCGGGCGCGGCGTGCGCGTGTTGGTGGCCGTCGGCGTGAGAGTCTTGGTGGGCGTGCCCGTGATGGTGGGCGTCAGCGTGATGGTGGGCGTGCCGGTCGGCGAGGGCACGGGCGTCTGCGTGGCCACCTGGGCGGCCGTATAGACCTCGCGCATGGCGGCCGGCCAGCTCAGCCCGTCGCGGTGCTCGTAGCGCCAGTACAGGATGCCGGGGAAGAAGGCGCGCCAGTTGGTCTGCGCCGCGATGCGCGTCCAGCCGTAGTCCTCGGCCAGGGTGGTGAAATCAATGAAGTAGCCGGGCGGCATGGCCGCGAAGTATTCGCCGCCGGCGTCGTAGGGCTGGGGCCGGCCGGAGTAGCGCGCGTCGAAGTCCCAGGGCGGCACGCGCAGGGGTTCGCCCAGGCTGCCGTCCTGCAGCCGGGCGCGCACCCACACCCGCCAGTAGGTGCGGAAGCCGTAGTCCTCGCGCGTCACCTCCACCCAGTTGGCCTGCGTGGCGGCCTGCGAGAAATCGAAGGCGCGGCCGGCCTTGAGCCAGGTGTCCGCCTCCATCGACGGCGGCGGCGGAGCGCGCAGCGGCACCAGGGCGTTGTCGAGCGTCGCCAGGAAGTCCCAGCCGGCCGCCTGGGCCACCGCCCGGCGCAGGCCGTTGAAGGCCTCATCCACGCGGTCCGCAAGGCGCGGGTCCGGGGCGTTGACGTCCGGCAGCGGCACCAGGCCGTAGGCGGGATCGCCGCCGGCGGGCTTGGACAGCGTCTCGGACCACAGGGCCGCGTCCACGGACTGCGCGGCCAGGCCCATCGAGCCGGGCAGGACCGCGGGCAGCTCCACGGGCGACCACGTGATCGAATCCAGCCGGCCGCTCTGCGGTTTGAACAGGATCTGGGCCAGGCCCGGCTGGCCCACCGGGGCGGCCGCCAGATAGCCGGGGCCGGCCTCCTCCGGCATGATGGCCAGCATGGCCGAGCCGTCCGGCGACCAGATGGGGTGCTGGCCCTGGCCGGCCTCGCGCGGCCGGCCGTCGGCCTCGCCCAGCCCGCGCGCGTAGACGATGCCCTGCGGCGAAAGCGCGTCGGTGTACAGGATCTGCTGGCCGTCCGGGCTGAAGGCCGGGTTGGCTTCAAAGACGTCGGGCGTGTCGGTCAGCAGGCGCGCGTCCGCGTCAAACGGCTGATCCAGCGAGCGCACCCACAGGTCCGGGTTGCCGCTGCGCATGGAGACAAAGACGATCTCGCGGCCGGCCCCCGGCGCCCAGGTGGGCTCGTAATCGGCGGCCGGGTTGTTGGTGAGGCTGAAGGCCTCGCCGCTGGCCACGTTGCGCAGGGCGATATCCAGGTTGTTGTCCCGGTAGACCTCGTAAGCCAGCCACTGGCTGTCCGGGCTCCAGGCCGGGTTGCCCTTGTACTCCACGCCCTCCGTCAGCCGGCGCACGTCGCCGGTCTCCAGCGCCAGCACGTACAGGTTCCAGCTGCCCTCGCGGCGCGAGGCGAAGGCCAGCCAGCGCCCATCCGGGCTGACGGCCGGGTCGCGATCATCCCACGGGCCGGCGGTCAGCCGCATCGGCTCCGGCCGGCCGAGCACGTGCGCCCACAGGTTGGTGCGCCCGGCGTCGCGGTAGGCGTAGAAGATAGTGCCGCCCAGCGAGAACGGGTTGGCCGGCGGGGTGGGGCTGGGGCCGGCCGTCGGCGGCACGGCCGTGGGCGCGGCCACCTCCAGCGTCGGCAGCCGGCGCGCCACCTCGGTGTTGATGGCCTCGATTGCCAGCGGCGTGGCGGTGGGCAGCGGCGCCGTGTCCGCGGCCAGCGTGACGCTAATGTAGGCTGTGGCGCCCACGATCAGGATCAGATTGGTCAGGCCGAGGATGACCAGCACCGGCAGCTGGCTGCGCTTCAGCGTGAAGCGGATCAGGGCCGGGGCGGGCCCTTTGCCAGCCGCGGCCGGCTCGGCGGCGGCGGGGCCGGGAGCGGGCGGGCGGCGGAAGAGGCGGCGCAGGAAGGACCACACAGCCGGGACTATAGCATGATTGGTGCCGGGACAAAAACGGCCCCTTATCCCTTTTCCAACTCGCCGGCGCGCAGCCGGCACGATTTGTGCACCTCCCGGCTCCGGAGTAAGATGCCGCCCATGCCCGACATCACCTATCGCGACCTGCAGCGCGGCCTGCACGAGCTGGGCCTCGGCCCGGCCAGCCGCTTCGTGGCCCACGCCTCGCTCTCGGCCTTCGGGCACGTGCGCGGCGGCGCGGCGGCCCTGGCCGCCGCACTCACCGCCGTGGGCGACCTGGTCATGATGCCGGCCTTCACGTACCAGTGCCAGGTGACGCCGCTGGTTGGGCCGGCCGATAATGGCCTGGCCTACGGCGATCATTTCGCCGAGAACGCCGAAGCCGAGCTGTTTCAGCCGGACCTGCCCGCGCACGCCGACATGGGCGTGACGGCCGAGACCCTGCGCCACCTGCCGGGCGCGCGGCGCTCCAGCCACCCCCTGCTCTCCTTCACGGCTGTGGGCTCGCGGGCCGAGGCGGCGCTGGCCGCGCAGACCCTGGCCGAGCCATTCGGCCCGCTGGGCTGGCTGGCCGCCGCCGGCGGCGATGTGCTGCTGCTGGGCGTGGACCACACCCGCAACGCGGCCCTGCACTACGCCGAGTACCGGGCCGGCCGCAAACAGTTTGTGCGCTGGGCGCTGACGCCCGACGGTGTGCGCGCCTGCCCGGGCTGGCCGGGCTGCGCCGAGGGCTTCAACGCCATCGCCGCGCACGTGCCGGCCCTCACCCGCACCACCCGCGTGGGCGGCGCCCTGCTCCAGCGCCTGCCGCTGGCCGGCCTGCTGACGGCGGCCGAGGCCCTGCTCCGCCGCGACCCCCTGGCCCTGCTCTGCGGCCGGCCGGACTGCGCCCGCTGTGAGGCCGTCCGCCGCCAGATCGCCTGAGCCGGCCGCCCCGGCTTCTGACCAAGCTCTCACTTGCAGCCGCCGCCCGCGGCGGTATAGTTTGCGCAACCTTTCGGCCGGCGGGAGGCAGGTAAGATGGTGACATCCCTGGTGGTCGGTGTGCTGCGCGCCCTGATGGTCGGCCTGCTGGCTTCGGCGGCGGGCGCCGGCCTGTTTCTCTCCGGGCTGGGGATCGGGCTCGGCTGGCCGCGGCCGGCCGGCGAGCGCCCGCCGGCGACGGCCACCCCGGCCCCGGCCACCCCGGCCCCGGCCGAGGCCTACCCCAGCGAGCCGATCCTGGGCCTGGAGTTTGAGGCGCTCACCCCGGCCGTCGTCCGGCTGGAGAGCCTGCCCATCGCCGACGGCGCCGTGATCCGGGGCCTGGCGGCCGGCGGCCTGGCCGAGCGCGCCGGCCTGCAGATCGGCGACGTGATCCAGGACGTCAACGGCCTGCCCATCGACGCCGCCCACGGCCTGGCCGAGGTCGTCATCGCCATGCACCAGGCCGGCGCACTGGAGCTGACCATCTGGCGCGCGGGCGCCAGCCTGACCGTCCACGTGGACCTGACCCGCGCCGGCGGCGAGGTGCAATCCTAGCGCCGGTCTCGCGTATAATTGCGGCAACGACAGCTTTCAAGCCAGGTTTGGACGGCCGGCATGGCGGATTTCAGCACCCCGGAAAAGATCACCATCATCGAGGGCCCCACCCCCACCTTCGAGACGCCTACCGAAACCTGGGCGCTCTCGCTGACCGAAGGGCCGACCCTGGCCCGCGTGGCCGTCACGCGCCTGCGCACCTTCAACGGCCCGGCCCTGGTGGAGCGCTGCTGGAAGGCCTGGGACTCGGGCCGGCCCGTGACCCTGGAATATCGCAGCGAAGAGGGCCTGACCGAGGAGGCCCAGATCGTCGCCGCGCGCTACACCGAAGTCGCCGAGGGGCACGTTTTGCTGCTGCACGTCCGCCTCAACTAAGTTGCCACCCGGCCGGCCATGCGCCTCACCCTCCTGCACTTCAACGACGTGCACGGGCGCCTGGACCGGCTGACGCGCCTCTTCACCCTGATCAACCGCCAGCGCGCCGCCGCCCAGCAAGCGGGCCGGCGCGTTTTGATTCTGGACGGCGGCGACTCGTCCGACCGCAACTTCTGGGAGTCCGACATCACCAAGGGCCGCGCCAACTTCGCCCTGCTGGACGCGCTCGGGGTGCAGGCCAGCGTGGTGGGCAACGGCGAGGCCCTGCAGTGGGGGCGCGCCGCGCTGGCCCGGCTGGTGGCCGCCGCGCACTTCCCGGTGCTGGCCGCCAACCTGGTGGACGCGGCCGATCCCGCGCAGCCGGCCGTCCCCGGCCTGCAGGCTTCGACGCTGTTCACGTTGGACGGCTTCGGCATCGGCGTGACCAGCGCCACCGCCCGCTACGGCGCCGGCTACCGCCGCTACGGCTACGACGCCGTCGATCCCCTGCCGATCCTGCGCCGCGAAATTCAGGCCCTGCGCGCCCAGGGCGCCAAACTGATCCTGCTGCTCTCGCACCTCGGCTGTCTGCCGCCCGACGAGCGGACGGGCCCGGGCCTGGCCGACGAATTCAACGACTACGACGTGGCCGCCGCCTGCCCCGAGATCGCGGCCATCCTCGGCGGCCACTCGCACCGCGCGTTGGAGCAGCCGCTGCGCGTCGGGGCGACCGTCATCGCCCAGGCCGGCGCTTACGGCGAATGGCTGGGCGAGCTGGAGCTGGATGTGGACGACGCCACGGGCAGCGTGCAGCGGGCCGCCGGCCGCCTGATCCCGTGCGACGACCGCGTGCCGCCCGATCCGACCCTCGCGGCCACGCTGGAGCTGGTGCGCGAGGAGGCCGGCCGGCTGCTGGAGACGCCGGTGGCGGCGGCCGGCCGCGCCTACGCCCACGCCCTGGACGCGCCCTCGGCGATGGGCGGCCTGGTGGCGGACGCCCTGCGCGAGGTCGCCCAGGCGGACCTGGCCATCCTGTTCGCGGGCTTCGCGCAGCGCGGGCTGGCGGCCGGCCCCATCCGCCGGCGCGACCTGTACGAGGCCCTGCCGGGCTCGGCCCACGTCACCGCGGCCGAGGTCTCCGGGGCGCAGATCGCCCGGCTGCTCAACCGGATGCTGGCCTCCCCCTCTCGCACCGAATCCTTCAACCCGCACCGCGGCGAGCCGCCGCTGGGCCTGCCGGCGGCCTCGGCCAATGTGGATCTGCGCTATGATCTGGCGCGGCCGGCCGGCGAGCAGCTGCTGGAGTGCCGCGTTGACGGCGCGCCGCTGGACGCGGGCCGGCGCTACCGGCTGGCCAGCACGTTCTTCACGCTCAGCACGATCACGGACGACCCCGAGTATGATTTCATCGGCCTGCAGGCCGGCCAGCCGGTGGAGATGGTGCGCGTGGAAGATGTGCTGTGGGAGATCGTCGAGAGCTGGCTGAAAGCCCGCCGGACGGTGTGACCCACATGGCTTACAATCCGCAGCCTCATCATCACCTCAGTCGAGCTTGCCTCACCGCCCATCCCGCCCGTTGCGCCGATCCAACACAGGAGTCGCTATGACCACGGTTGCCGCCCCCGCCCTGCCGCACTGGGACCTGAGCAGCGTCTATCCCAGCCTGGATTCGCCCGAGCTGGCCGCCGCCACGCGCTCGATCGTCACGCAGTTGGACGCGCTGGAGGCCTACCTGGACGCGCACGCCATCGCCCAGGGCCGCCCGCCGGCGGATCCCGCGCCGGCCGCCGTGGCCAGCGTGATTGCCGGCTACCTGGAGCGCGCCAACGCCCTCCTGCGCCTGTTCTCCACGGTGCGCGCCTACCTCTCCGGCCACGTCGCCACCGATTCGTTCAACCCGGCCGCCAAGCGCCAGTTCTCCGAGCTGCAGCTGCTGGGCGTCCGCCTGCAGCAGCAGGGCGTGCGCTTTGCGGGCTGGCTGGGCGAACGGGCGGCCGACCTGCCGGCCCTCACCGCCGCGCACCCGCTCGCCCAAAAGCACGCCTTCTTCCTGCAGGAGACGGCCGAGCAGAGCCGCTACCTGATGAGCGAGGCCGAGGAGACCCTGGCGGCCGAACTGGGCGTCAGCGGCGCCCAGGCCTGGAGCAAGCTGCAGGGCACCATTTGCTCGCAGCTCAGCGTGCCCTTCGAGCGCGCCGGCACCACCCAGGCCCTGCCGCTGCCGGCGCTGCAGAACCTCTACCACGACCCCGACCCGGACGTGCGCCGGCGCGCCTACGAGGCCGAGCTGGCCGCGCTGGCCTCCGTGCGCGAGCCCCTGGCGGCCTGCCTGAACGGCGTCAAGGGCGCGGCCGTCACCCTGGCCAAACGCCGCGGCCGCACGGACCCGCTGCACGCCGCCCTGGACGACAGCCGCATCGACCGCGCCACGCTGGACGCCCTGCTGGGCGCCATGCAGGACTCCTTCCCGGCCTTCCGGCGTTACCTTAAGAAGAAGGCCGAGCGCCTCGGCCGGCCGGCCCTGCCCTGGTATGACCTGCTCGCCCCGCTGGGGACCAGCGAGCGCACCTTCACCTTCCCCGAGGCCGAGGCCTTCATCGTCGAGCAGTTCGGGAGCTTCAGCCCGCGCCTGGCCGAGTTCGCGCGCCGGGCCTTCATCGGCCGCTGGATCGACGCCGAGCCGCGCAGCGGCAAGCGCGGCGGCGCCTTCTGCATGGGCCTGCCGGCCGTCGAGGAATCGCGCGTGCTGATGAACTTCGACGGCTCGCTGGATCAGGTCTTCACCCTGGCCCACGAGCTGGGCCACGGCTTCCACAACGCCTGCCTGGCCGGCCAGCCGGCGCTGCTGCGCGGCCTGCCCATGACCCTGGCCGAAACCGCCTCGATCTTCTGCGAGACCATCGTCACCGAGGCCATGCTGGCCGAGGCGGCCGGCCCGGCCGAGGAGCTGTCGATCCTGGAGACCTTCCTGATGGGCACCACCCAGGTGGTGGTGGATATCGCCTCGCGCTTCCGCTTCGAGTCCGAGGTCTTCGCCCGGCGCGCCCAGGCCGAGCTCTCGGCCGAGGACCTCTGCGCCCTGATGCTGCAGGCCCAGGCCGAGACCTACGGCGACGGCCTGGACCTGTCCGTCCGCCACCCCTACATGTGGACCTGGAAGCCGCACTACTATTACGCCGGCCTGTCCTTCTACAACTTCCCCTACACCTTCGGCCTGCTCTTCGGCACCGGCCTGTACGCCCTCTACCAGGAGCGCGGCCCGGCCTTCATCCCAGATTACGAGGCCCTGCTGGCCCACACCGGGCAGGGCAAGGCCGCCGAACTGGCCGGCCGCTTCGGCATCGACCTGCGCGGCCGCGCCTTCTGGGAGAACAGCCTGAAGGTCATCGAGCGCCGGATCGACCGGTACTGTGAGTTGTAGGGTTAGTCCACCGCTTACTACTCACCAGACTTCCATCATGTCTTCCCAAACCCTCCTCACCGATCTTACCGCCGGCGTCCTGACCCTCACCCTCAACCGCCCGGAGGTGCTCAACGCCTTCAACGACGAGCTGGCGGCGGCCCTGCTGGAAGCCTTGAAGAAAGCCGAGCGCGACGAGGCCGTGCGCTGCCTGGTGCTCACCGGCGCCGGCAAGGGCTTCTGCGCCGGCCAGGACCTGGCCGCCTTCCGCGAACGCGAAGGCGAGGCCTCCTTCCGCGCCCATTTGCTCAAGACCTTCAACCCGATCGTGGCCCGGCTGCGCGCGCTGGAGAAGCCCGTCATCGCCCAGATCAACGGCGCGGCGGCCGGCGCCGGCCTGGGCCTGGCCCTGGCCTGTGACCTGCGCTATGCGGCCGCGGGCGCCAAGCTGCGCGTGGCCTTCGCCGGCATCGGCCTGGCGCCGGACTCCGGCGTCAGCTTCTTCCTGCCGCGCCTGGCCGGCCTGGCCCGCGCTTACGAGCTGGCCGTCACCAACGCGCCGCTGGCCGCCGAGGAGGCCGAAAAGCTCGGCCTGGTCAACCGCGTCTTCCCGGCCGAGGCCCTGGCCGAGGGCGTGCGCGCCCTCGCCCTCCAGCTGGCGGCCGGCCCCACGCGCGCCTTCGGCCTGACCAAACGCGCCATGAACAAGGCGCTGACCGCGCCGATCGACGAGGTCCTGGACTACGAAGCCTACCTGCAGGACGCGGCCGGCCGCACCGCCGACCACCGCGAGGGCGTGGCCGCTTTCCTGGAGAAGCGTCCCCCGCAGTTCACGGGCCGCTGAGCGCCCGGCGTTATCGGCAAGTAGCCGCCGGCCGGCGAGTTCGGGTATA
>JAEURL010000378.1 GCA_016789165.1 Anaerolineales bacterium
CTCGCCCAGCCCATTGTGGGCCACCCCCGCCGCCAAGCCCGCCAACGCCACCCCGCCGGCATCCTCCTGCCGGAGGCTGACCGCCTCGCTCCGGCCGGCCAACTCCAGCGCGGCACGGTATTCCCCTTGCAGGCTCGCCAGGCGGCTGGCCGCGGCCAGGGCGCGCGCCTCCAGGCCGGGCGGCACGGCCGCGCCCGGTTGCAGCAGCTCCTGCAGCCAGCGCCGGCCTTCGCCCAGATAGCCGCGCACGCTCCAAAAGCGCGCGGCCGCCCAAGCCAGCCCCAGCCCCAGCGCCCGGTCATGGGCCAGGCCCCAGGCCAGCGCCGCGCGCAGGTTGGCGTGTTCGCGCTCCAGCCGGTCGAACCAGCGCACCTGATCGGGGCCATCCAACTCCGGCCGGGCGCGCTCAGCCAGGCGCAGATAGTAGGCGGCGTGCCGCTGCCGTGCCTCCGGCGCCGCGCCGCGCGCGGCCAGCTGCTCCAGCGCAAACTCGCGGACCGTCTCCAACAGCCCGAAGCGGGTCTCCTCCGCCGGCGCCTCGGCCTGCACCAGGCTGGCTTCGCTCAGGGCCTCCAGGATGGCTGGCGCGGCGCCAGCCACGCTGAGCGCGGCCTCGGCCGTCCAACCGCCCACGAACACGCCCAGGTGCGCGAAGGCCCGCTGTTCCTCCGCTGTCAGGCGGTCATAGCTCCAGCTGAGGGCCTCCCGCAACGAACGGTGCCGGGCCGGCAGATCGCGGGCGCCATGCGCCAGGGCGTCCAACGGCTGCTCCAGTTGCCGGAGCAGCTCGGCCGGCGAGAAGGTGCGGGCGCGGCCGGCCAGCAGTTCAATCGCCAGCGGTAGGTGATCCACCCGCGCGCACAGTTCGGCCAGGGCGTCCGCGTTGGCGGCCGTGAGCGCAAAGGCGGGCTGGACGGCGCGGGCGCGCTCGCCAAAGAGCCGCACGGCGTCCGCGGCCGGCAGCGGAGCGAGGGCGTACTGCTGTTCGGCCCGCAGGCGGAGCGGCGCGCGGCTGGTGACGAGCACCTTCAGCCCCGGGCCGGCCGCCAGCAGGTCGGCGACGCGCGCGGCCGCCGCCAGCACGTGCTCGAAGTTATCCAGCACCAGCAAGACCTGCCGCGGCTGCAGCCAGGCGCTCAGCGCGGCGGCCAGCGCCCCGCCGTTGGCCGGCTCCTTCACGCCCAGCACCTGGGCGATGGCCGGCAGCACCTGTTCGGCGTCGGCCGCCGGCGCCAACTCGACGACGTGGACGCCGTCCTCAAAATCGAAGCGCAGCGCCTGGGCGGCCTCCAGTGCCAGGCGCGTCTTGCCCAGGCCAGGGGGGCCGGTGATGGTCAGCGCGCGGACCCCGTCGGCGCGCAGCTGGGCGCATACAGCCGGCACGTCCGCGGCACGGCCCACCAGGGCGTTAGGCGGCAGCGGGCCGTTGACGGGCGGGGCCGCCAGGCGGCGCAGGGCGGCCGGCGGGCCGGCGCGCAAGCGCTCGTGCAGGCGGCGGGTTTCGGGCTCGGGCTGGACGGCCAGTTCGTCCGCCAGCGTGCGCCGCAGGTGCTCGTATTGCGCCTCCGCCGCCGCCAGCTGGCCGTCCAAGGCCAGCAGCCGCATGGCCTCGCGCTGGCTGGCCTCGCGCAGCGGGTCCAGCGCCGCCAGCCGTTGGGCGTAAGCGGCCGCCTGGCTGAAAGCCCCGCACCACTCGGCCCGCTGGGCCAGCCGCTCCAGGGCGCTGAAGGCCCGCTGCCGCAGCCGCTCGCGCCACAGCAGCGCCCATTCCTCGAAAGGGGCGCTGTCCGGCAGAAAGAATTGGGCCAGGAAATCGCCGCGGTAGAGGGCCAGGGCCGCCTCCAGGCGGTCGGCGCACGGCCGGCACGTCGGCCAGCTGCGGTGGGCATGCCGCTCGGCCGTGTCCAGCAGGGCGCCGAAGCGGGCGGCATCCACGATCAGGTCACGCTCAGGGTTGAGGCGCACAACCTCCGGGCCGGCCAGCAGCCAGGCCTCGCCCAGGGTGCGGCGCAGGGCCGTGAGGGCCTGGGTGAGGTTGCGCCGGGCCGCGGCCTCCGGCCGGTCCGGCCAGAGCAGGGCGCACAGCTCGGCGCGCGGGTGCGGCCGGCCGGCCTCCACGGCCAGGTAGGCCAGCAGCGCCCGGACCTTGCTGTACCCGACCGCGGCTACGGGCGCGTCAGCCAGCGCCACGTGCAGGGGGCCAAGGACCGAGACGGAGAGGGAAGGCATCGTTGGAGGTTTGGCTGCTGGTCGCGGAATTATAGCCGGCCCTCGCACTCTCCTCGCACCCGCCTGCTCCGGTGGGGTGGTATGAGCGCTGGGAAGCATTACCGCTCTTATCTGCTCCGGCTGTGGCGCACCGCCGACGGGTCGTGGCGCGCCGCGCTGGAAGACCCGCACACCGGCGAACAGCAGGCCTTCGCCTCGCTGGCGCAGTTGAGCGAGCACCTGGCGCGCGCCACCCGGGCCGCTTTCGCCGCGGCCGAGGGCGCCCCGCCGGCGGCGGGCGCAGCGGCCCAACCGCCCGACGCGAAGAAAGGCTGAAGATAACGGCTCCGAGACTGAACGACGCTCCCGCCCAAACGTTTATCGATCCAACCTTCACCCTGTACCCAAGGAGATTCCAATGACAACGACGCTACTGGCCCCGGATATGGACACCCTCAAGGCCCGCCTGAAGGCCACCTGGATGGCCGGGGACTATGCCACCTTCGCCCGCTACCTGGAGCCCGGCGCCCTGCAGATCCTGGCCGGCTGGCAGATCCCGCCGGGCAGCCGCCTGCTCGACGTGGGCTGCGGCGCCGGCCAGATCGCCATCCCGGCCGCGCAGGCCGGCGTCCACGTGACCGGCCTGGATATCGCCAGCAACTGGATCGCGCACGCCCGGCAGCGGGCCGCCGCCGAGGGCGTGGCCGTCCAATTCGATGAAGGCGACGCCGAGCAGCTGCCCTACCCCGATGCCTCGTTCGACGTCGTGGTCAGCCTGATCGGCGCCATGTTCGCCCCGCGCCCTGAGCGCGTGGCCGCCGAACTGATCCGCGTCTGCCGGCCCGGCGGGCGGATCCTGATGGCCAACTGGACGCCGACCGGGATGGTGGGCCAGATGTTCAAGGCCATCGGAAGGCATGTGCCCCCGCCGCCCGGCGTGCCGCCGGCCGGCCTGTGGGGCGACGAGGCCACGGTGGCCGAGCGGCTGGGCGCGGGCACGCGCGATCTGAAGCTGGCGCGGCGCCTCTATCCGTCTTTCGCCTATCCGTTCGCGGTGCCGGAGGTGGTGGACTTCTTCCGCCGCAACTACGGGCCTACCCAGCGCGCCTTCGCGGCCTTGGACGGCGCCGGCCAGACGGCGCTGCGCCAGGACCTGGAACAGGTCTTCGCGGCGCACAACCGCTCTCCGAATGGCGTGACCGTGCTGGAGGCGGAGTACCTCGAAGTGAGCGCCATCCGCCGATAAGCGCGGCGGCCCGCCCGCGCCGCACCCGGTCTCAGCCGCCGCGCCACCCGCCGGCGGCTGAGACCGGCCTCTTGCCACGCCGCGCGGCGGCCCCGCCGGGATGCTATCGATATGTTCCGCCCTGACGAATTCGTAAATGACACCGCCGGCGGGCCGGCCGGGCTGCACCTCGAGGTCTTCCGCGAGCCCGGCGCCGACGGCGCGCTGCGGGCCCGCTTCAGCCCGCCCCAGGCCGCGGCCGGCCAGCCGGACCTGGGCCGCGGCGGCCCACTCTTCCAGGCCTTGGAATGTCTGGCAGCCCAGGTCGCGGCCGTGCGCGGACCTGTTCCGGGGGCGGCCTGGAGCCTGCGCTCAGCGCGGTTGGACCTGTACCGGCCGGCCTGGGCCGGCGAGCCGCTGCTCCTGGCCGGCTGGATCCAGGCTTCGGAAGAACACACGGGGCCGCTAACGATCCGGGTCGAGGCGCGGCGCGGGGATGGCACGCTGTGTGCCGAGGGGGAATTTGAGGCCAGGCCGCCCACACCGGAGCGGCCGGCCGAGGGCCGGCCCGCTCGCGCCCGCCGCCCCTGCCTCTCGCAGCGCTTGCTGGTCTGAGGGCGGCGCGGCCGGCCTCAAGGCAGCGGCTGCCAGAGCAGGGCCAGCCCGAGGGCCAGGGTGGCCAGCAGGGCGGCCGCGGCCGCGAAGAAGACGCTGATCTCCGTCACCTCGTGCCGCAGAATGAGCGCGGTCGGCAGTTCATTCAGCACCGTCTGCAGCTCGCCCGCGCTCTCGGCCGAGTAGTAGGCCCCGCCGGTCAGGTCGGCCACCTGCTTGAGCGTTACCTCGTCGATGCCGCGCCGGAAGCCGCCGCCCCCGCCGCCGATGGCGCCGCCAAACGGCTGGCCGCCGCCAAAAAACTGCTCACGATCCGGCGGCTCGTTGCCCAGGAACTGCCGGCCGCAGACCGGGGGCCGGCCGGCCCCGCCCAGCTCCGTCCCAAAACCGATGGTGTACACGCGCACGCCGCGATCGGCGGCCTGCTGGGCGGCCTCCACCGGCAGCGGCCCGGCATTGCTGGCGCCGTCGGTGAGCAGGACGATGATGGCCGGCGCGTAGGCGCCCGGCAGCACCGGCGTCGGCGGCGGGCCGTCGGCCGGGCCGAGCGTGCTGGGCGCCACGCTCGGGTCGATCTCGGCGATGGCGTCCAGGGCCTCCAGCAGGCCGCTGCCGATGGCGGTCCGCCGGCCGGTGGCCAGGCTCTCAATGGCGTCCTGCAGCACTTCCAGGTCTTCGGTGGGCGGCTGGATCAGCTCGGCGAAGCCCGAGAAGGCCACGATGCCGATGCGCGTGCCGGCCGGCTGGTTCTGGACGAAGTTGAGCGCGGCCGCCTGGGCCGCCTCCAGCCGCGAGGGCTCGATGTCGGTCCAGCACATGCTGCGCGAGACGTCGATGGTGAGCAGGATGACGGTCTGGCTGGTGGGCACGCCCACCACGGTCGCCGGCCGGCCGAGGGCGAAGACCAGGCCGGCCAGGGCCAGGCTGAACAGCGCGAAGGGCACGTGCCGGCGCAGGCGCGATCGGGCCGGCACCGCCGCCCGCACCAGGCTCAGGCTGGAGTAGCGCAGGGCGGTCTGCCGCCGGCGCAGGCGCCAGACGTAGAGCGCGATCAACGCCGGGATCAGCGCCCACAAGAGCAGAAATCCAGGCCACAGCAGACTCATGGGGCCACCTCCCGCGCGCCTGCGCCGCGCCGCCGCCCGGTCAGGGCAGGCGGCCGAACCACAGGAGCGCCAACGCGCCGCCGATCAGCAGGACCGCCAGGCTGGCGCCCGCCAACAGCGCCGTGATCTCCATCTCCTCCGGCTTGACGGCCCAGCGCAGGTCAATGGTGTCATAGACGGCCTGCAGCTCGGCCTCCGTCGCGGCGCCGTAGTAGGCGCCGCCCGTCAGTTCGGCGATGCCGCGCAGGGCCGCCGGGTCCAGCCGCGAGTGAATGGTGAAGCCCTCGATGTTGAGCAGCGAGCCGGCCTCGCTGCCCAGGCCCACGGTGTGGATGCGCACGCCGCGGTCGGCGGCGGCCTGGGCCGCCGTGAAGGGGTCGGGCGCGGCCGTGTTCTCGCCGTCGCTGAGCAGGACGATGACGGCCGAGGTGTGGGTGCCGGCGGGCACCGGGGTGGGGCTGGGCGTGGGCTCCGGGGTGCGGTTGGAATAGAAGCGCGGCGGCGCCGGGTTTTCGGCGGCCGCGATCACGTCCAGGGAAGCCAGGATGCCGCTGCCCAGCGAGGTGCCGCGCTCCGGCTTGAGGCGCTGGATGGCGGCCAGGATGGCGTCACGGTCATGCGTGGGCGTCTGCACGGTCAGGCCGCTGTCGCTAAAGGCCACCACGCCGATGGCGACGCCGGCCGGCTGGCGCTCGACGAAGCCCTGCGCCGCGGTCTTGGCCGCCTCCATCCGGGTCGGCTGCATGTCGTCGCCGGCCATGCTGCCGGAGACGTCGAAGGCCAGGATCACCAGGCCCTCGGCGCGCGGCAGGCTGACCGCCAACTGCGGGCGGGCCAGCGCCGTCAGCAGCAGCAGCAGGCCCACTAAAAAGATCGCGGGCGGCAGGTGGCGGCGCCAGCCCGCCGGCGCGCCGGCCGCGGCCGGCAGCCCCAGGCCGGCAAAGCGCTCGGCCAGGCGCTGGCGGCGCCGCTGGGCGCGCAGATACAGGCCGATCAACAGCGGGACCACCAGCCAGGAGCCGAGCAGGGCGGGCCACAGGAAAGTCATGGGCGGGCTTCCCCGGTCAGCGCCGATGCTGGCGCCGCAGCGCCGCAAAGCGCACGATGGCGCGCACCATGTCGTCGGCGGTGGAGAGCGCCAACGCCTCCACGCCGGCCTGCCGGAAGGCCTTGGCCAGGGCGGCCTCGCGCTCGCGTGCCGCCGCCTGAAACCGCTCGCGGAAGGCCCGGTCGTGCGTGTCCACAATCAGCTGCTCGCCGGTTTCGGAGTCCTCCAGCACCACCGGCCCCACGTCCGGCAGCTCGGTCTCGCGCGGGTCCCACAGGCGCACGGCCAGCACCTCATGCCGGCGGCTGAGCAAACGCAGCGGCCGTTCCCAGCCCGGCGCGCTGATGAAATCCGAGACGATGAAGATCAGCGAGCGGCGCCGGATGGTGCCCAGGCCGGCCTCCAGCAGCGGGGTCAGGTCCGTGAAGGGCGCGCGCGGCGTCGGCGGCCGGCGCAGCAAGTCGTTCACCAGGCGCAGCACCTGCAGCCGGCCGCCGCGGGCCGGGATGACGCGCTCCACCCGCCCGCCGTAGAACAGCGCGCCCACCCGGTTGCCGTGCCGGGTAAGCAGCCGCGCCAGGGTGGTGACGAAATCGATCAGCACCGCGCGCTTCTGGCTGTGGCCGGGCGCCGTGCCGAAGTCCATCGACGGGCTCAGGTCCAGCAGGAACCAGCCGGTCACCTCGCGGTCTTCGCGGTATTGGCGGACGTAGGGCGTGCCCAGGCGCGCGGTGACATTCCAGTCGATGTAGCGGACGTCGTCCTCGGCCTGGTACTCGCGCAGATCGGCGAAGTCCACCCCGCGGCCGTAGAACAGGCTGCGGTAGTCGCCCTGCAGCAAGCCATCCAGCCGGCGGATGACCTGCCAGTCCAGGCGCTGCAGGATGCGCTCGGGCGTGGCCCGCTCAGGCGTTGACGCGAGCATGGAGGCGCTCACGCAGCGGCACCACCGGGATCGGCAGGCGCTCGAGGATTTTGTTCAAGATGGCGTCGGCGGTCACGTTTTCCGACAGGGCCTCGTAGGAGAGCACCAGGCGGTGGCGGATCACGTCCAGGGCCATATCCAGCACGTCTTGCGGCAGCGCGTAGTCGCGCCCGCGCACATAGGCCAGGGCCCGGGCGGTGAGGATCAGGTTGATCGAGGCGCGCGGGCTGGCGCCAAATAGAATGAAGCGTCCCAGGTCCTTCAGGCCGTGCTCGCCGGGCTGGCGCGTGGCGGTCACCAGGCGGACCGCATACTCAATCAGGACCGGGTCCACGTACACCCGGTCCACGGCCTGCTGCTGCTCCAGCAGCTGCGGCAGGGTCAACACCGGCTGCACGGCCGCCAGCGCGCTGGTCATGCGCTCGACGATGACGAATTCCTCGGTGCTGCTGGGGTAATCCACCAGCACCTTGAGCATGAAGCGGTCCACCTGCGCCTCGGGCAGCGGATAGGTGCCCTCGGTCTCGATTGGGTTCTGGGTGGCCAGCACCAGGAAGGGGTTGGGGACGCGGTACGTCTCGCGGCCGATGGTCACCTGCTTCTCCTGCATCACTTCCAGCAGGGCGCTCTGGACCTTGGCCGGCGCGCGGTTGATCTCGTCGGCCAACAGCAGGTTGGTGAAGACCGGGCCGAGGGAAGTGTTGAACTCGCCGGTCTTCTGGTTGTAGATGCGCGTGCCGATCAGGTCGGCCGGCACCAGGTCCGGCGTGAACTGGATGCGCTTGAAGTCGCCGCTCAACGCCTCGGCCACGGTCTTGATGGTCATGGTCTTGGCCAGGCCGGGCACGCCCTCCACCAGGATGTGGCCGCGCGCCAGCAGGGCCACGATCAGGCGCTCCAGCAAATGGTCCTGGCCGACGATGACCTTCTTGACCTCGTACAGCACGCGCTCCATCGGCTTGCCGGTCTCCACGCTCCGCTCCATCAGCCTCTCCTTGTGCCAGTCTTGAGAATCAGCCGTTTAGTTTCAACCGGGCCGGCGCGGACCGGCGGCGCCGGCTCCATGCCGCGCCGGGCGCTAGTACGGCGGCAGGCCGGCCGCCGCCCCGGCGGCCGTGATCGGCACGGCGAACCCGATGCCGATAAAGACCTCCTGATCGGTGGGATTGACCAGCGCCGTGACGATGCCCACCACTTCGCCGGCCCGGTTCAGCAGCGGGCCGCCCGAGTTGCCGGGGTTGACGGCGGCGTCGATCTGGATCAGGCCTTCCAGGCGCGGGCCGCCGTGCTCGGGCCGGAAAGAGCGGTCGAAGGCGGAGATGACGCCGGCGCTCAGCGAGCTGTACAGGCCGAAGGGGTTGCCGACGGCGTAAGCCTCGTCGCCGACGCGCAGGGCGCGCGGGTTGCCCAGCACGGCCGGGAAGAGCTGCGCCGGCGGCTGCGCGGCGCGCAGGACGGCGATGTCGTTCTCGGGCTGCTCGGCCACCACCACGCCGGCCGACTGGCTGCCGTCGAAGAAGGTCAACTGGATCTCGGTGGCCTTGGTGACGACGTGCAGGCTGGTGAGGATATCGCCCTGGGCGGAGACGACGACGCCGCTGCCCAGGCCCTCCTCCGCCTCGCCCTGCGGGCCGGCGGATTTGGTCTGGATCAGGATCAGCGACGGGCGGATCACCTGGTAGACGGCGGCGGAGTAGGCGGCCGGCGGCGTGGCCGAGGCCAGCGCGGCGGCGACGGCCTCATTGACCTCGCGCGTGGTCAGCGGCGCCGGGGCCGGGGCCAGCCATTGGTAGAGCAGCAAGGCGGCCAGCGCGGCGGCCACACCGGAGGCAAACGGCGCCGCGGTCCGCAGGCGGCCCAGGAGCCTTTGCCAGCGGCCGCGCCCGGCGGCCAAGGGGGGAGCTGAATCCACGCTCGGTGTTCGCAAGATCCGGAAAAGCAAAGCGTGATCTGGCGGCAGTCAGCCTATGTGGGTTGACGAAACGAATTGTGCGGCGGTACTTGAGGACGTCACTATCCCAAATATTTCTTAAACCAAGATGAGACATTTCGGATCGCCCGCCAGCGCGCTCGGGCGGGTCAGCCGTCGTGACCAAGGTACTACACCCGGCCCGGTATCTTCCCGCCGGCCGGACAGGTGTTACTGGCAGACCGACACAGCGACAACTCAATGTTCCCGCCTTGGGCTGCGTTATCCGCGGCCTGCCTCGTTGAGAGTGCGGCCGGCCAGGCGAAGGAGGTTGCCTATCGGCTCAGCCCGGACCGCTTTGACCCAGCTTTGGTAACCACGTCTATTCACGGGAGAAAAGACTGAGATGCGCAAGAAACTGCTTCTGACCGCCCTGTCCGTGCTGGCCCTGGTGATGCTCACCGTCAGCCCGGCCGCGGCCATCACCGACGGCGCGCCCGACGGCAGCGGCCACCCGTACGTGGGCCTGATGGTGGCCCAGGACGCCAACGGCAACCCGCTCTGGCGCTGCAGCGGCACGCTGATGTCGCCCACCCTCTTCCTGACCGCCGGCCACTGCACCGAGGCGCCGGCCGCGCACGTGGAGATCTGGTTCGACGCGGACGTGGACGCCGGCCGGCCCGGCAACGGCTATCCGTTCAACGGCCAGGTGGGCGGCACCCCGTACACCCATCCGCAGTACAACCCCAACGCCTTCTTCCTGTATGACCTGGGCCTGGTGGTGCTGGATGAGCCGATGGTCATGAGCCAGTACGGCAAGCTGCCCAAGCTGGACTCCCTGGACAAGCTGGCCCGCCAGCGCGGCCAGCAGGATCAGACCTTCACGGCCGTGGGCTACGGCCTGCAGAAGAGCTTCCCGGATGCGGCCGCCTGGAAAGACCAGGCCTTCCGCGTCCGCATGGTGGCCACCCCGCACCTGATCCAGATCAACACCGGCTTCACGGGTGATGGCTCCCTGCTGCTCTCCAACAACGCCAACACCGGCGGCACCTGCTTCGGCGATTCGGGCGGCCCGAACTTCGTCGGCAGCTCCAACGTCGTGGGCGGCGTGACCTCCTTCGGCATCAACGGCAACTGCGCCGGCACCGGCGGCGTGTACCGCGTGGACCGCGCCGACGACCTAAACTGGCTGGCGACCTTCGGCCTGGTTCCGTAAGCCCGGCCGGGCGTTCCGCGCCCTAAAAACGACGACCGCCTCCGAGGTCATCTCGGAGGCGGTCGTTTTTGTTCAGCGGCGGCGGGCTACAGCGCCCGCATCCGGTTGTTCTTGGGATTGTGCTCGACCTCGGCCAGGCCCAGCGCCTCCAGCAGCGGCGGCACGTACATCCCAAAGCGGCCGCGCAGACCCTTCTTGAGGCCATACCAGCCGCCCACCGGGTTCTTGGGCGAGCGGCCCCAGGCCTCCACCGTGCCCTCGGCCGCCGGCTTCTGCTCGTCGGCGCTGCCCAGCAGCATCCAGTCGCCGTGCGCCTTGAGCATGGCGTGCAGGTCCTCGATGCAGCGCAGGTGGTAGCGCAGTTCGGTCTTGCCCACCACGCAGACCAGGGCCGGCGGGTCGGCCGCCTCGTCCCGGTACATCTGATACTCCGACGTGCCGCTGGGCGTCTTCAACTGCCACGGTTTCGCGCGCGTCCCGGACCCGCTTGCTTTCGCTTTGGCCATGTGCTATCTCCTGGTGATTAGGGTGGCTCGCTGGTCAGCCCTCGGCGCGTGCCTTGAGGCCGGCGACAAATCCTTGAAAGGCCGCCGTCATGTCCGGGAGCGAAGCGCCCAGGAGCGGCAGGAGCAGCCCCGTGAACTCTTCCCGGAGCGTGAAATCAACGCTGCCGTCGCCGCGCGCGGCCAGCGTGAAGGTGCGCTCGCCCTTGAACAGGCCCAACGGCATTCCGCTGGCCCAGACCATCCGACGGCCCGGCACAAACTCCGTGACCTTGACCGGGAAGGCCCGGTTGGGGCTGAGCTTGCTGTAGGCCGTCACCGTCTCGCCCAGGGCGATGCGCCCCTCGATGCGGATGGCGCTGGGATCCCACTCCGGCCACTGGGCGCCATCGGTCAGGATGCCCCAGATCTTCTCGGGCGGCGCCTGGATGTTGATCGCGGCATTATACATTTTCATCGGCAACGACCTCCCTCAATCGGAAATATGGCGGCCGGCCAAGCGGCTCAACTAGCAATACAATTTAGGCCAGCCGCCTGCGGATGTCTACTGAGTGTGACGATTTTCCAGGCCCAAAGGGTGCGCCCGGCCCAGGCGACTTTCCAGCCGGCCGCCCAGTGGAGGGGGCGCCGCCGCCCATGGATGAGCCGCTGCTGCATACGCTGACCGAAGCCGAATTTGGCGCCCGGGTGGAACCGTACCGGCGCGAGCTGCGCGCCCACGGCTACCGGCTGCTGGGCTCGCTGGCCGACGCCGAGGATCTGGTGCAGGACACCCTCCTGCGCGCCTGGCGCCGGCGCGAGACGTTCGCCGGCCGCGCCCCGCTGCGCGCCTGGCTGTACAAGATCGCCACCAACCTGGCGCTGGATCTGCTCAAACAGCGCCGGCGCCGCACGCTGCCCGCCGCCCGGCAGGCGGCGGCCGGCGCCGACGACCCCATCCCAGCCGACCTCAATGAACCGATCTGGCTAGAGCCGTGCCCGGACGACCTGCTGGCACCGGAGGCGGCCGGCCCGGAAGCGCGCTACTCGGCGCGCGAAAGCGTCAGCCTGGCCTTCTTGACGGTGCTGCAAACTCTGCCGCCGCGCCCGCGCGCGGTCCTGATCCTGCGGGATGTGCTGGATTGGCCGGCCCAGGAGGTGGCCGGCGCGCTGACCATGACGGTGCCGGCCGTGAAGAGCGCCCTGCATCGCGCCCGCGCCGCGCTGGCCCAGCGCTATACGGCGCCCGCGCCGGAGCCGGCCGCCCTGATCGGCGCGGCCCAAGAGGCCCTGCTCGAGCGCTACGTTCAGGCTTGGGAGGCCGCGGACGTGAACGGGTTGGTGGCGCTGCTCCGCGAGAACGCCGTCTTCAGCATGCCGCCCATCCCGGCCTGGTATCAGGGCCGCGCCGCTATCCGGACCCTGGTCGCCCGCACGGTCTTCAGCGGGCCGGCCCGCGGGCGCTGGCGCCTGCGCCCGACGCGCGCCAACGGCCAGCCGGCCTTCGGCCTCTATCGCCGCGCGGAGGCCGCCGGAGAATATGCGCTGTACGGCGTTCAAGTGGTCACGCTGGCCGGCGCGGCCGTGGCTGAGATCCTCACCTTCCGCACGCCGGCGCTGGGCCCGCACTTCGGCCTGCCGCCGGCCCTGCCGCTGGACTGAGCCCCGCACAAAAAACGCCCCCGGCGGGCGGGGCCGCGCCGGGGGCGTCTGGTCAGGCGTCTACCGTCAACGCCACTTGTCGAAGAAGGCGATCGAGCTCGTCACCGTCCCCCACAGCTTCTCGGCCTCGGCTTCACTGCCGGGGAAGGCCTGGCCGTCCCAGGGGCCGACCATG
>JAEURL010000044.1 GCA_016789165.1 Anaerolineales bacterium
TGACTTTGCTGCGGGCCCTGTTGCCGGTGCCGGCCGGCGGCGTGCTCGTGGACGTGGGCTGCGGCTCGGGCAACCTGATCTTCGCCGGCGGGCCGGGGCGCGGCTGGCCCTGGGCCTGGACGCCAGCCCGCCCTCCCTGCGCTTCTGCCAGCGGCTGAGCCCCGGCGCGCCCTTCGCCTTTGCGCAGACCTTCGTGGACGATCTGCCGTTGGCCTCCGGCTGCGCCGACGCCGCGCTGCTGGTGGAGGTGGTGGAGCACCTGGAGGCCCCTGAGCGCGCCCTGGCCGAGCTCTACCGTGTTCTGAAACCCGGCGGCCGGCTGCTGGTGACCACGCCCAATTACGGCTTCCCCAGCCTGTGGCCGGCGCTGGAATGGCTGGCGGACCGCAGCGGGCGGACGGCCAAAATGGCGGGCGAGCAGCACGTCCGCAAGTTCCGGCCGGAGACGCTGGCCGCCTGGCTGCGGGCCGGCGGCTTCGCCGTGGCGCGCCTGGGGACGTTTTATCAGCTCAGCCCCTGGCTGGCCCTGGCCTTCCCGCGCTGGGCCGATGCCTGGGTGGCGCGTGAGATTGCGGGCGGCGGCCGCGCCGGGTCCCTGATCTACGGCCTGGCGGTGCGGCCGGCGGCCGGTTCATAGGAGAAAAGCACATGCAAGCAGCCTGTTTCCATCAGCATGGCGGCCCGGATGTGATCCAGATCGCCGATCTGCCGGAGCCGGCCCCGGGGCCGGGCGAGGTGCTGGTTCGGGTGCGGGCGGCCGCCCTGAACCGCCTGGACAAATGGGTGCGGGATGGCTGGCCGGGCCTGAAGCTGACCCTGCCGCACATCACGGGCTCGGACGCGGCCGGCGTCGTGGCCGCGGTCGGCGCGGGCGTGGCCGAGTGGCAGCCCGGCGACCGGGTGGCCGTCAACGCCAACGTGGGCTGCGGCGTCTGCGCGGCCTGCGCGGCCGGCCAGGACAACCTGTGCGAGCGTTGGCAGCTGATGGGCGAAACCCGGGCCGGCCTGGCGGCCGAGCAAGTGGCCGTGCCGGCGCGCCAGCTGGTGCGTGTGCCGGACGAGGTGAGCCTGGAGCAGGCGGCCGCGGCCGGCCTGGTTTACCAGACCGCCTGGCACTCGCTGATCACGCGCGGCGGACTGCGGGCCGGCGAGAGCGTGCTGGTGGTGGGCGCGGCCGGCGGCGTGAACACGGCCGCCATCCAGATCGCCAAGCTGGCCGGTGCCACGGTCTACGTGGTGGGCTCGGAGGCGCGCAAGCTGGCCCTGGCCCAGGCGCTGGGCGCCGACGTCCTGATCGACCGCTCGCAGGTGGATTGGGGCAAGGAGATTTTCAAGCTCACCGGCCGGCGCGGCGTGGACGTGGTGGTGGATAACGTCGGCGCGGCCACGCTGATGACCAGCCTGCGCGCGGCGCGCAAGGGCGGGCGGATCCTCACCGTCGGCAACACCAGCGGGCCCAAGTTCGAGTTCGACAACCGCTTCATGTTTGCGCGCCACTTGAGCCTGATCGGTTCCACCATGAGCACGCGCGCCGAATATGCCGCGGTGATGGGGCTGGTGTTCGCCGGCCGGCTGCGGCCCGTGATCGACTCGGTGCGGCCGCTGGCCGAGGCGCGGGCCGCGCACGCGCAGCTGGAGCGCGGCGACGTGCTGGGCAAGCTGGTGCTGAGCCTGTAAATGCCGCGGCCGTTTTCGGTCACCGTGTTGTGCGCGGCCCTGGCCGGGCTGGCGCTCTACAACGGCCTGGGGGCGGCCGCCGCCTGGGACCAGCGCTCCTTCTGGGCCGGCCTGCCGCTCACCGTCGCCCCCGGCTATCTGCTGGCCCGTCCGGCGCTGTGGGCCGTGGCCTTCACCGGGCTGGCGGCCGGCCTGTGGCGGCAGTGGCCCGGGGCGCGCCTGGCCGTGGCAGCCGCCTGGCCCGTCTACCTGGCCTGGGGCTGGGTGGAGCTGCTGGCCTGGTCCCCGGCCGGCGCAAGTGCGCTAAACTGGGGCTGGCTGCTCGGGGCGGACGTGCTGAGCCTGGCCGGCGTGGCCTATGCCCTGAGCCGCCGACCGCCGCAGCCCGCCGCTTAACGCTTAATCGTTACTTCATTTGTTCCGGAGCCCGGTATGTCACTCGATCCCAAGATCCAGCATCTGCGCGACCTCAAGGACCAGGCCAAACTCGGCGGCGGTCCGGCCCGCATCGACGCCCAGCCCCAGCGCGGCAAGCTGACCGCGCGGGAGCGCCTCGACCTGCTGCTCGATAAGGGGTCGTTCCGGGAGATGGACCCGTTCGTCACCCACCGCACCACCGACTTCGGCCTGGACCAGCAGAAGATCATGGCCGACTCGGTGGTCACGGGCTGGGGCACCATCGCCGGCCGGCTGGTGTACGTCTTCTCGCAGGACTTCACCGTCTTCGGCGGCTCGCTGGGCGAGGTCCACGCCGAAAAGATCTGCAAGCTGATGGACCTGGCCATCAAGGTCGGGGCGCCCGTCGTCGGCCTGAACGATTCGGGCGGGGCGCGCATCCAGGAAGGCGTGGTCTCGCTGGGCGGCTACGCCGATATCTTCCTGCGCAACACCCTGGCGTCGGGGGTGGTGCCGCAGATCTCGGCCATCATGGGCCCGTGCGCGGGCGGCGCCGTCTACTCGCCGGCCCTGACCGACTACATCTTCATGGTCAAGGACACCGCCTACATGTTCGTCACCGGCCCGGACGTGGTCAAGAGCGTGACGCACGAAGAGGTGACCTTTGAGGAGCTGGGCGGGGCCAGCGTGCACAGCGCCACTTCAGGCGTCTGCCACTTTGTGGCGCCCGGCGAGGCCGACTGCCTGTACATGATCCGCAAGCTGCTGTCCTTCCTGCCGCAGAACAACATGGAGGACCCGCCCTTCGTCAAGACCAGCGACGACCCGCTGCGGATGGAGGCGGCGCTGGACACCCTCATCCCGGACAACCCCAACAAGCCTTACGACATCAAGGACGCCATCCGCCTGATCGTGGACAACGGCGAGTTTTTCGAAGTCCACGAGCACTACGCCATGAACATCGTCGTCGGCTTTGCCCGGCTGGGCGGGCACAGCGTGGGCATCGTGGCCAACCAGCCGGCGGTGCTGGCCGGCGTGCTCGATATCGACGCCTCCGAGAAGGCCGCGCGCTTCATCCGCTTCTGCGATTGTTTCAACGTGCCGATCGTGACCTTCGAGGATGTGCCGGGCTTCCTGCCCGGCCTCAAGCAGGAACACGGCGGCATCATCCGCTCCGGCGCCAAGCTGCTCTACGCCTACTGCGAGGCCACGGTGCCCAAGCTGACCGTCATTACCCGCAAAGCCTACGGCGGCGCCTACGACGTGATGAGCAGCAAACACATCCGCGGCGACCTGAACCTGGCCTGGCCCACCGCCGAGATCGCCGTGATGGGCCCGGACGGCGCCGTGAACATCATTTTCCGCAAGGAGCTGGAGAAGGCGGCCGATCCCGTGGCGCGCAAAGCGGAGCTGGTGCGCGAATACCGCGAGAAGTTTGCCAACCCGTATGTGGCGGCGGCGCGCGGCTACATCGACGATGTGATTGAGCCGCACGAGACGCGCGCCCGGCTGATCAACGGCCTGGAGATGCTCGAGAACAAGCGCGACAGCAACCCGCAGAAGAAACACGGCAACATCCCGCTCTAGGGACGCGAGAAGACAAAGGCGGCGCCCGGCCTGGCCGGGCGCCGCCTTTTTTTGTTGGGCGGGGGTTGGGCGGCTCAGGCCGGCACCAGTTCGCGCCGGCCCAACTGCTCGCGGATCACGGCGCCCAGCCGCCGGATCCCTTCGCGGATGCGGTCCGGGTCGGCGTTGGAGAAGTTCAGCCGCATAAAGCGCGCCGCTTCGGCCGGCTCGGCCGTGCCCGGGGCGAAGAAGGCCGAGCCGGGCACAAAGGCTACCTTCTGCTGGATGGCGGCCTCCAGCAGTTTGGCGGCGCTCAGGCCGTGCGGCAGGCGCGCCCATAGGAAGAGTCCGCCGTGCGGTTCAGTCCACGTCACCTCCGGCGGCAGGTGCTGCTCGAGCGCCTCCAGCATCACGTCGCGGCGTTCGCGGTACACCTGCCGGATATGCCGGACATGCCGGTCCAGGAAGCCGCCCCGCGCCACCTCGAAGGCCACGATCTGGTTGAAGGTGCTGGTGTGCAGGTCGGTGCCCTGCTTGAGCTGAACCAGCTTGGCGATCACGTCGGCCGGCGC
>JAEURL010000410.1 GCA_016789165.1 Anaerolineales bacterium
TGGCGGGCCGGCGCCCTGGCCGGGGCGGCCCTGGCCGTACTATTCCTGGCTGATCCGCGTTGGGCGTTCTACGCCGCAGTCCTGGCTGCTGGCTACTGGCTGGCGGTCCTGCCGCCGTTTGCGCGGCCGCGCCCGCCCGGCCGCGACCTGGCGGCGGCGGCCGGCCTGGCGGCGCTCTTCCTATCGTTGAGCGCGATTCTGCTGCTGCCGCTCTTCGTCTTTGTCACGCGCTCCAATCGCGCCGCGCTGAGCCTGGCGGACGCGGCCGTGTTCTCCATGCCGCCGCTCTATCTTCTCGGCCTGCTCATCCCGGACCTGGGCGGCTTTCATGAGTGGATGACCTACCTGGGCGTGGCGCCGCTGCTGCTGGCGCTGCTGGCCGCCATCGTCCGCCGGCAATGGTTCTGGGGCTTGGCCGCCCTGGCCGCCGGCGGCTTTGCGCTGGGCGCCAACAGCGTGGTTTTCCCGCTGCTCTTTCGGGTGCTGCCTGGCCTCGGTTATCTGCGCGTGCCGCCGCGGGCCTGGTTTGTGGTGGCCCTGGCGGTCGCCATCCTGGGCGCGCAGGGCCTGCAATATTTGATCGTTGACGCTTGGCCGCGTCTGCGCAGCAGCCCGGCGCTGCCGCGCCTGCGGCGTTTCCTGCCGGCGGCGCCCGTTGCCCTGGCCGCCATCCTTGGGCTGACGCTGCTGGATCTGTGGCGCGTGGACGTGACCCTGTGGGAGGCGCGGCCCCGGCCGGCGCGGGTCCCGGCTGCGGACTGGATCGCCGCGCACGGCGCCGGCGAGCGGTTCCGGGTCTACTCGCCGTCCTACAGCCTGCCGCTCGACGACGGCCTGGAGCACGTGGACGGCGTCAATCCCCTGCAGTTGGCCGGCTCGGCGCGCGTGATCGCGGCGGCGGCCGGCGTGCCTCTGGCCGGCTACAGCGTGACCCTGCCGCGCTTGGACGGGCCGGACTTGGCCACGGCCAACGCGGCGGCGGTTCCGGACGCGGCGGCGCTGGGCGTGCTCAATGTGAAGTACGTGGCCGCGGAATTCCCGCTGGAGGCGCCGGCCTTGCGGCTGGCCGAGACCTTTGGCCGCACGCGCGTGTACGAGAATCTGGCCTTCCGGCCGCGCGTCTGGCGGGAACCAGAGGGGCCGGCCGCGCTGGTGGAGTGGTCGCCCAACCGGCTCGTCGTGCAGGCCGAAGGTCCGGGCCGGCTGGTGGTGAGCGAAGTCGCTTATCCGGGCTGGGAGGCCTGGGTGGACGGGCGGCCGACGCCCCTCGACACCGCCGAGTCAATTTTGCGGGCGGTGCCGTTGGAGGCCGGCCCGCACCGCGTCGTGCTGGAGTTCCGGCCGCCGTCGGGGCTGTGGGGCGCGGCCATCACCCTCGCGGGGCTGGCAGTCCTGGCCGGGAGTCTGCGATGGGCGCGGTGAGGGTGGGGCGCGGCGAATGGCGCTGGGCGGCCGGCTTCGCGGCGGTCGTCATGGCGGTCACGGCCGTGCCCTATCTGGTCGCGGTGGCCGCGCAGACGCCGGCGTGGCGCTTCGGGGGCTTTCTGGTGGGCGTGGACGACAGCAACACCTATCTGGCAAAGATGGGTCAGGCCGCGCGCGGCGCCTGGCTGTTCACGCCCGCCTACACCTCCGAGCCGGCGCCGGGCGTGTGGCTGTACTCCTTCTATTTTCTGCTGGGCAAGCTGGCCGGCCCGGACTCCGCGTGGCGGCTGCTGGCCTTTCACCTGGCGCGGCTGCTGGCCGGCCTGCTGGCGCTGTTGGTGAGCTACCGGTTCCTGGCCGAGTTCCTGCCCTTCCCGCGCCAACGCCGGCTGGGCTTGTGGTTGACGGCCCTGGGCGGCGGATTGGGCTGGCTGACGGTCGTGGCCGGCGTCCCGCGTCTGATGGGGGAGCTGCCGCTGGACTTCTATTCGCCCGAGGCCTACACGTTCCTGAGCCTGTACACCCTGCCGCACTTGGCAACCTCGCGCGCTTTGTTCCTGCTCGGCATGCTGGCGTATCTGCGCGGGCGGGCCGGCTGGGCCGGCCTGGCCTGGCTGGGCGTCAGCCTGATCCAGCCCATCCACGTATTGACGGCCTGGGCCATCGTGGGAGTGGATTGGCTCTTGGGCTGGCGGTCGGTCGGGCGCTGGCCGGCCGCGCGCCGGGCGGCGGCCGCCATCGGGCTGTCCGCGCCGATGGTGCTTTACACTGTGGCCGTCTTCGCGTTCGAGCCGGTGTTGAGCGCCTGGAATCGCCAAAGCCAGCTGCCGGCCGCGCACCCGGTGCACTATCTGCTGGGATACGGCTTGTGGGCGCTGCCTGGGCTGGCCGGCTGGCGGGTGCTGCGCCGGCAGCCGCGCCTGGCGCGCTGGTGCTTGGCCTGGGGCCTGGCGGTGCTGGCGCTGATCCTCTGGCCCGTGCCCATTCAGCGCCGGCTGCTGGAGGGCGCCCAGCTGCCGCTGGTGATCCTGGCCGTGCTGGGGGCCACCGTCATCTTTCGCCAAGCGCGGCGCTGGCTCACGCCGGCCCTGGCGGCGGCCTCCTCCGGCACCGCCGTATTCCTGCTGGCCGGCGGCCTGTGGGTGGCCGCCCGGCCGGCGCCGCCGGTCTTCCAGGCCGCCGACCAACTGGCTGTCCTGGGCTGGGTGGCCGCCCAGCCGGCGGCGGTTGGCGGCGTGGGCCTGGGCGCCTACAACACCGGCAACCTGATCCCGGCCTACACGCCGCTGCGCGCCTACCTGGGGTTGACGACGGAAACCGTGGCCTTCAGCACCAAGGACGCGCAAGTGACCGCCTTCTACCAGGTGGCCACCGCAGACGCGGACCGGCTGGCGCTGCTGGCCGCCGGGCGGATCACCTATGTCTTTCACGGGCCGGCCGAACGCGCCCTGGGAGATTTTGACCCGGCGCGGGCGCCGTTTCTGCGTCTTGCCTTCGCGGCTGGGGACTACGCCGTCTACGAGGTACATCGATGATGCCGGCCGTGGCCCGCGCCTGGCCCTTCGTTCTGGTTAC
>JAEURL010000427.1 GCA_016789165.1 Anaerolineales bacterium
GGCTGGGCGGGCGAGCGTTCCCCCGGCCGGGGTGGTTGAGTTTGGGCGGGCGGTGCGGCCTGGCATACACAGCCTTTCCGGGCGCGAGCAGCGGGATGAGCCGTGATCTTATCATGCCGGCTTGTCGGCGCGGGCGGCCGCGCTATGATGGGCCCATGACCAATTCCGCGCCTCCCCCCCTGCCCTTGCTGAAGCCCCGCCGGTTGACCCCCGGCCAGACCATCGGCCTGGCCGCGCCGGCCAGCCCGCCGCGCGATCCGGACGGCGTGCGCCTGGCCGGCGAACTGATCGAGACGCTGGGATTCCGCGTCAAGCCGGCCGCGCACGTCTTTGACCGCGCTGGTTATTTCGCCGGCGCGGACGCGGCCCGCGCCGCGGACTTAAACCAACTCTTCGCCGACCCGGACGTGGACGCCATCTTCTGCGTGCGCGGCGGCTACGGGGCCTCGCGGCTGCTGCCGGCCCTGGATTACGACCTGGTGCGCGCCAATCCGAAGGTGCTGCTGGGCTACAGCGACATCACGGCCCTGTTGCTTGGCCTGTACCAGCGCACCGGCCTGGTCACGTTCCACGGCCCCATCGCGGGCCAGGACCTCTCGCCGTATACGCTGGCCGAGCTGCAGCAAGTGCTATACACGCCCCGCGCGCCGCTGCCCCTGGCCGCGCCGCCGCCGTTTGCGGGCGGCCCCGGCCGCGTGGAACGCGTGAACCGCGTGCGGGCGCTGGTGCCCGGCCGGGCGCGCGGCCGGCTGCTGGGCGGCAACCTGAGCCTGGTGGCCCATCTGGCCGGCACCCCCTATCTGCCCGACCTGGCCGGCGCGATCCTTTTCCTGGAGGACGTCAGCGAGGCCATCTACTCGATCGACCGGATGCTGACCCAATTGTGGCTGGCCGGGATTCTCGAGCAAGTGGCCGGCCTCGTCTTCGGCAAGTTCACCGAGCCGCCGGCCTCGACCTGGCCGCAGGATCGCGGGCTGGAGGAGGTTCTGGCGGAGCGCGCGCAGGCGTTGGGGATCCCGGCCGTGATGGGCCTCCTGATCGGCCACGTGCCGGACCAGGCGACGCTGCCAGTGGGCTGTCTGGCGGAATTGGACGCCGAGGCCGGCACGCTGACGCTGCTCGAAGAGGCCGTGTTGTGATCGGGCGCCGGCCTTGGAAAATGTGACAATCGGCACTACCTGATGCGGAGTATATAACTCCATAATGATGACCTAACACCACTTAGCTGGTCGATAACCTAGATGGGGCAGCCCAGGCCGGGCAGCGGATTTCGGGCGCAGACACGCCGCTGCTGAACATGGACTGAGGCCCGGCCAAGACAACGCGCAGCCAATTCGAACTCGCCGCCGACACCCACGGAATGTCCTCCCCCGCTGCCGCTCCTGCTCCGCGCACAAAAAAAGCCGGCTGGACCTTGGATGCCCTGGGGTTTGGCATCCTGGTGCCGGTCCTGGCCGTCCTGGCGGCCTTGGCCGTCGGCGCCATCGTCCTGATCGCCATGGGGGTCAATCCGCTGACCGCCTACACCACGCTGGTGGTCGGCGCGCTGGGCAACTTCTCCGGGCTCACTCAATCCGTGGTGAAGGCGACGCCGCTCCTGCTGGTGGGGCTGGGCATCGTCATCGCCTTTCGCGCCAGCGTCATCAACATCGGCGCGGAGGGCCAGATCATGGTCGGCGCGCTGGCCAGCACCTGGTTCGCGCTGGCGTTCCGGGACTGGCCCGGCCTCCTGCTCATCCCGGCCACCCTAGGCGTGAGCTTCGTGGCCGGCGCGGCCTGGGGTTTCATCCCCGGCATCCTCAAAGCCCGGCTGCGGGTGAACGAGATCCTCAGCACCGTCATGTTGAACGCCATCGCCCAGCAGCTGATGAACTACCTGCTGCGCCACGTCCTGATCGATCCGGCCGAGGTGGCGGCCGGCACCTTCATCGCCCAATCCGAGCGGCTGCCGGCCGTGGCCTGGCTGCCGCGCCTGATCCCGCAGACCCAGATGCACGCCGGCGCCCTGCTGGCCGTGATCCTGGCGGTGGCCGTCTACATCTTCCTGTGGCGCACGACGATCGGTTACCGCATCCGGGCGGTGGGCCTCAATCCGGATGCCTCGCGCTACGCCGGCATTCCGGTGCCCTCCTATCAGGCCCTGGCGCTGACCTTGGCCGGCGGCTTTGCCGGCCTGGCCGGGGCGGTGGAGATCCTGGGCGTCCACCACCGGCTGCTGGAGGGCATCTCCGGCGGCTACGGCTTCACGGGCATCGTGGCCGCCCTGTTCGGCAAGCTCCACCCGCTTGGCCTGATCCCGGCCTCCTTCCTGTTCGGCGGGCTGCTGGTGGGCGCGGACAAGATGCAGCGCGCCGTGCAGGTGCCCTCGGCCCTGATCGACGCGCTGCTGGGTGTGGTGGTGCTGTTCGTGGTCGGCTCGGACTGGTGGGTGCGCCACCGCGCCCCGCGGCCGGCCGCCGCCGAGCCGGAGAGCGAGGCCGCGCATGGATAACTTCCTGACGCTGCCCGTGCTGGTGGGCATCGCCTTCTCCGGCATCCGGCTGGCCACGCCCTACCTGTACGCGGCCATCGGCGAGACCTTCGCCCAGCGCGCCGGCGTGGTGAACCTGGGCGTGGACGGCATCATGCTGATGGGCGCCTACGCCGCCTTCTACACCGCCCTGACCACCGGCAACCTGTGGCTGGGCCTGCTGGCCGGCGCCGCGGTGGGCCTGGTGCTGGGCCTGTTGATGGCCTTCGTCAGCGTCACCCTGCAGGCCGAGCAGGGCATCAGCGGCATCGGCCTGTACCTGTTCGGCCTGGGCCTCTCCAGCCTGTTGTTCAAGACCAGCCTGGGCACGGTCAAGACCATCGTCGGCTTCCAGCCCGTGCACGTCCCGGTCCTGAGCGACCTGCCCGTGATCGGCGAAATCTTCTTCCAGCACAGCTGGCTGGTGTACGGGGCCTTCCTGCTGGTGCCGCTCAGCTGGTGGGTGATTGAAAAGACCACCTGGGGCCTGAAGATCCGGGCCGTGGGCCAGCACCCGGCGGCCGCCGACTCGCTCGGCGTGAGCGTCACCCGGGTGCGCTACGCCTGCGTCACGCTGGGCGGCGTGCTGGCCGGCATCGCCGGCGCCTCGCTGTCCATCGCCCTGACCAATCTGTTTCAGGAGAACCTGACCAGCGGCCAGGGTTTCATCGCCGTGGCGCTGGTGTACTTTGGCGGCTGGAGCCCGGTGGGCGTGCTGGGCGGCGCGCTGCTGTTCAGCTTCGTCAACGCCCTGCAGTTGTGGATGCAGGTGCTGGGGGTGCAGATCCCCTCGGATGTGGCCGTGATGCTGCCCTATCTGCTGACCATCGCGGCCCTGGCCCTGGCCACCAACCGCGTGCGCCAGCCGGCCGCCCTGAACAAGCCCTTTGAGCGCGGCGAAAGTTGAGGCCGCGCCGCCGGCCAGGAGGTGAGGCCCGCCAGACGCGCCCGGCCTAGCTCATCCCGTCGTCGTGGACCGGCGGCTCGCCGCCGGCGCCCTATCTCGTTTTTTTTGTCAGGAGGATCAGAAGCGTGAACACCCGAAGAACCTTGTCCGTGTTGTTGCTCGTTGTGGCGCTGCTGGCCGCGGCCTGCGCGCCGGCGGCCACGCCGACCGCCGAGCCGGCCAAGCCCTTCCGCATCGCCGTCGTCATGCCCAGCGCCATCACCGACGCCGCCTTCAGCCAGTCCATGTGGAACGCCCTCAAGGCCGTGCAGACCGAGATGGGCGGCGAGAGCGCCCTGGAACTGGCCTACTCGGAAGGCATGTTCAACGTCCCGGACGCGGCCGCCGCGATCCGCGACTACGCCACCCAGGGCTTTGACCTGGTGATCGCGCACGGCTCGCAGTACGGGGCCTCCGTTCAGGAAGTCGCCCCGGACTTCCCCAAGACCAGCTGCGCCTGGGGCCCCAACGTCGACACGGTCGG
>JAEURL010000515.1 GCA_016789165.1 Anaerolineales bacterium
CCCTGCTCCAGCAGGCGCAGGATCGTCAGGCGCTCCTGGTCGCTGATCGGCTCGCTGGGCGCCGGCGGCCGCGGCGGAACCGTCGGCCGGGGTGGGACGTTCGGGCGGGGCGCCGCCGGCACGCTGGCCGTGAAACCCCAGCCGCGGCGCGGCCGCACCAGGCGGTCGGCCATCCGCTCCGACGTGCGCTCGGCCTTGCGCTGCGCGGCCTCCACCTTGCGCTGGGCGGCCTCGTGTTTGCGCCGCGCCGCCTCGGCGGCCCGCCGGGCGCGGGCCGCGATCTCCTGGGCATTCATCCGGCCCAGGCCGCCCAGGTTCAGGTTCAGGTCGCCGAACTGCGCGTTCAGCTCGCGCTCCACCTCGGCCATCTTGGCCGCCACCTGGGCCTCGATCTGCGCGGCCAGGTTCTCGCCAAAGTCGTCGCCGCTCTCGGCCACGCCGGAGCTGGCCGCGGTGACATCCGAGAGCGCCACGTCGCCATTGCTCTCCAGCCGGACCTGCGCGGCGCCCGCGCCCAGGATCACCAGCGTGCCGGCCTCGGCCGGCTCCTGGCGCGCGCCGGGCACGTCCACCGAGAGCTCGCCCGTGCACGCGATCTCCAGGCGGGCGGAGGCGTCCGGCGGCACGCGGCAGATGATGTCGCCGTTGGCTTGGAACCGATACGGCTGGTCCGGCGCGAAGTTCAGGTTGAGGATCACGTCGCCGCCGGCCTGGCCTTCGGCCCCGGCACGCGCCTCGCGCACCGACAGGTCGCCGCCGACGAAGCCGGCGCTGAACGGCCCGGCGATCTCCCGCGCGCTGACGTCCCCGCCGGCCCCGGCCAGGCTGAACGGCCCGGCGATCTCCCGCGCGCTGACGTCCCCGCCCACCTGGCCGGCCTGCACCGGGCCGGTGCGGCGCAGCATCAGGTCGCCGCCCACCCCGCCGATGACCAGCGGGCCGGCCACATCCTTCACCGGCCGGGCGTCGCCGCCCACATTCTCCACGGTCAGGCGCGCGCGGCGCGGCACGCGCAGGCTGCAATCGCCCAGGGCGGCAATGCGCACCTGGGCGCCGTCGGGCTGGGCCTCCACGGTCACGGCGTCGCCGGCCTCGACGACGACCTCGTCGGCGTCGGCGCCGGCCAGGCGCAGATCGCCGCCGACAGTGAGGCTGATCTCGGGCTCAGGCGTGGTTGGGTAAACGGGCAGGGGCATGCGGTCACTCCACCGAAATCTCGATGCGTTCGTCTTTGTCCAGGTCTTCCACTTCCAGCAGCTGGGCGTCCCCGCTGGCTTGCAGCTGTTCCAGGACGGCCGTCCACTCGAGGCCGTCCAGCTCCGGGGCCTGGCGGGCGCCCAGCCGCAGGCCCAGGTCCACCCAAGCCAGGGGCAGGGTCACGGCTACCTTGCCGGCCCCGGTGCTCAGGCGCGTGATGCGAATGCGGAGCCAGCGGCCGTCCAGGGCCGGCGCGGCCGGCGCGGCCGGCGCGGTCAGCCGGCTGGCGGCTTCTTCGGCCGAGAGCTGGCCGGCGGCCACTTGACTGAGGAGGGCAGAACGATCGGCCACCATAGGATCTCCCAGAGGTTCAGGCGTTGCCCTGCAGCGCTTTGACGGCGGCTTCGGAGGTCAGCCGGCCGGCCGCCAGGTCATCCAGGATGCGGCGGCGCTCATCTTCCGCCGTCCCACTTTCCTCCTGGCCGACCTCGTAGCCCATGGACCGGATCAGGTCGTTCAGCCGGGCGCGCAAGGTGGGGTAAGATAGGTTCAGCTCTTTCTCCATCCGATTGAGTTTGCCCTCACAACGGATGAAGGTCTCGGCGAAGGCCAACTGCTCCGGGCTGAGCCGGTCGAACGCGCCGACAGCAAATCGGCCTTCGATGGTCGTATCACAATTCCGGCAGTGCAGCCGGGTGACGGCCAGGGTTTCACCGCAAACGGGACAGGTGCCGAGAATAGGGTGCATGTTTAAGGGAACGCTTGAGAGAAGTTGAACTATCTCTTCAGAAGATTTAGCCTATATGGCTTTTTCTTGCACTTATACTAGTGTCACATTGAGAATTGTCAATACCCAACCTTTGGATTCTTGAGTTTCGCTTCAAGATCTTGAAGTAGACGGGACGGGGAGAACATAATGGAACTTGTCTTTGCCGCGATCGCGGCCGGCGGGCTGGTGGGGGCCTCCAATCAGTACGCCTGCTTGCTGGTGCTTTCGGCGGCGGCCCGCCTGGGCTGGGTTGAGCTGGCCGCGCCCATGCAGTTCATGGGCGAGTGGTGGTTCATGGGGTTGGTCGGCCTGTTGTGGCTGGTGACGGTGGCGCCGGCCTTCAGCACCCACTTCGCGCCGGGGCTGATGCACGCCGTCAACAGCGTGGTGCACTTCGTCAGCGGCTTTGTGGTGCCGGTCTCCTCCGCCCTGATGGGCCTGGCGGCGGCCGGCGTCCTGGTGAACGTCTCCCCCGAGCTGCGCGCGGCCTTCGAGACGATCCAGATGTTCAACGGCGGCACGGGCGGGCTGACCGGGACCGGGGCGGCGGTGGCGGCCGGCAGCGCGGCCACGGCCGTGGCGCTGACCGGGATGAAGGCCCTGGCCAAGCCCATGATCGGGGCCGGCACCGGCACGACCGGCACGGTCTCAGCGCCGGCCTTCGCCCTGGCCGAAAACGCCGCCGCGATCCTGCTGATGGCGCTGGCCTATTGGCTGAGCCGGGTGGACCCGTGGCTGCTGGTGGGGCTGCTGGGGGCGGTCCTGCTGATCACGCTGGGGGCCTTCGCCTTCGGCCTGTACCAGCTTTACCGCCTGAAGAGGGGCCTCGGCCGGGTCCTGCGCCTGCTGGAGACCCAGCCGCGGGCCGGCCTGGCGGTGTGCGTGGAGTTTTTGGTCTGGGGCCTGGGCTGGCTGGCCTGGCACAACCCGGCGCGCGGCGTCGTGATGCTGCTGGCCTGGGGCGTCTGGCTGGCGGTCTTCATCGCGCTGCAGCCGATCGTGGCGGCCCTGTTCGCGGTCTTCCCGCCGGCCATCCCCGTGGCGCTGCTCAGCGCCAACGCCGGCCTGCTGCTGGTGTTTGTGGCAGCGGGGCTGGGCAGCGCGCGGGCCCTGCTCCGGGCCGTGGAGCGTGAGGCGCCGCTGGGCCGGCCGGCGCGGGCGGCGGCCTAAAGCTGGCTTCGGCGCGGGCCGGCGGAGCCAGGCGGGCTCGCCTTACTCCGCGCTTTCCAGCTCCCCGGCTCCCGCCTCCGGCCCCCGGCTCACAAAGGCCTTCAACCGCTTCTCCACCTCGCGGCGCTCGAGCAGCACGCGCCGGTGACAGGTCAGGCATTCCAAGCCCAGGTCGGCGCCCAGGCGCACCACGCGCCACTCGTACCCTCCACACGGGTGCGGCTTGCGCAGGCGCAGCACATCGCCGAGCCGAAAACCCACCACGGGTTTCGCCATCAGGCCTCCTGGCCGGCATTATAGCCCCGGGCCGGGTGCTATAATCCTCGGACCCTGAGGTAACCTATTTATGCTTGGTCTGACCGCTCCGGAGATCATCGCCCGGGTCATCACCCTGCTGATCGCCTTTACCATTCACGAGCTGGCCCACGCCTGGGTGGCCGACCAGCTCGGGGACACCACGCCGCGCCGCATGGGCCGGCTGACCCTCAACCCCCTGGCCCATCTGGATCCGGTCGGGTCGCTGCTGCTGGTCTTCGCCGGCTTCGGCTGGGCCAAGCCGGTGATGACCAACCCGTACAACTTCCGCAACGGCCCGCGTCTGGGGATGGCGCTGGTGGCGGCCGCCGGCCCTTTCTCCAACCTGCTGATGGCGATCCTGGCCGCCATCCCCTTCCGCCTGGGCCTGCTCGAGCTCTCCGGCCGCTTCAGCACGATCAGCGGCCTGCTGCCCACGCCCGAATACTTCCTGGTCGATTTTATTCAGCTCAACATCCTGCTCATGCTCTTCAACCTGCTGCCCATCGGCCCGCTGGACGGCATGAAGGTCCTGCGCGGCTTCGCCCCGCGCGAATGGGACCAGGCCCTCAACCTGCTGGAGCAGTGGGGGATGTTCATCCTGCTCGCCCTCGTCTTCCTGGGCCAGTCCGTGCTCAGCCTGGTGCTCGGCACGCCGGCCCGCCTGCTGATCAACCTGATCCTCGGCCGATGACCAACCGCAGCGCCTCCCCTGTCGTCAAAATCACGCTCATCGGCCTGGACCGGGTGGGCGCCTCGCTGGCCCTGGCCTTGCGCCCGCGCGCGGGCCGGCGCCTGACCGGCTTCGACCGGGCCACTGAGCGGGCGCGCCCGGCCCAGGCGCG
>JAEURL010000521.1 GCA_016789165.1 Anaerolineales bacterium
TGCTGGGCCGCACCCTTACCGACCTCCTGCCGCCGGCGGTGGCCGAGGACTTCCTGGCCACCGGCCGGGAGGTCGAGCGCGCCGGCGGCCCGCTCAGCTTTGAGCGCCGCCTCCCGGTGGGCGGCCAGCTTCGCTGCTTCCAGATCATCAATTACCCGGTCTACAACGCCGCCGGCGAGTTCGAAGGTGTGGCCGGCATCGCCCTGGATATCACCGAACGCCAGGCGGCCGAGGCCGCCCTGCGCGAGCGCGAGGCGCAGTTCCGGTTGATCTCCGAGCTGACCTCGGACTACACGTTCTCCTTCCGCGCAGCGCCGGACGGCGCCCTGCGCCTGGAATGGAGCCTGGGCGCCGTTGAGCGCATCAGCGGCTATTCCCTGGCCGAGCTCGAGGCCGCCGAGGACTGGCTGGTGCTGGTCCACCCGGCCGACCGGCCGGCGCTGCAGGACTTCCTGCGCGCGCGGCTGGCGGAGGGCACGCCGGGCAGCCAGGAGTTCCGCCTGGTGGCCCGGAGCGGCGCCAGCCGGCAGATCCTGGGCTACTTCCGCCCGCTGCCGGATGAAACGGGCCGGGTCGGGCGTCTGCTCGGCTCCGGCCAGGACATCACCGAACGCCGCCAGGCGGAGCAGGCCCTGCGCCTGACCCAATTCACGGTGGACCGCGCGGCGGACGCCATCTTTTGGATCCGCGCCGACGGCCGCCTGCGGGCCGCCAACGAGGCCGCCGGCCGGCTGCTGGGCTACTCCCACGGCGAGCTGTTGGCCCGCTCGGTGCTGGACCTGGCGGCCGAGCTGTCGGCCGCGGCCTGGTCCGCGCAGTGGGAGATCCTGCGCCAGCGCGGCGCCCTGCAGTACGAAACCATCCTGCGCACGCGCGACGGCCGGCTCTTCCCGGCCGAGGTCTCGGCCAGTTTCCTGGAATTTGGCGGGCAGACCCTGGCCTGCGCCTTCGCCCGCGACATCACCGAGCGCCGCCGGGCCGCCGCCGAACTGGAGCGCCTGAACGCCGACCTGGAGGAACGGGTCCGCGAACGCACCGCCCGGCTGGAGGCCGCCACCCAGGAGATGGAGACCTTCTCCTATTCCGTCTCGCACGATCTGCGCGCGCCGCTGCGCGCCATCAACGGCTTCGCCGCCATCCTGGCCGAACGCCACGCTGCCGGCCTCAACGCCGAGGGCCGGCGCTACCTGGACAACATCGTGACGGCCGGCGGCCGCATGAGCCAGCTCATCGACGATCTGCTGGCCTACTCCCGGGTGGGCCGGCGCGCCGTGCGGCGGGGTCCGGTGCCGCTCCGGCCGCTCCTGGAGGAGGTCGGCCAGGAGCTGGCGGCCCGCGCGGCCGAGGCCCGGGCCGAGGTCAGCCTGCCGGCCGAACTGCCGCTGGTGCAGGCCGATCCCGGCCTGCTGCGCCAGATTTTCGGCAACCTGCTGGAGAACGCCCTGCTCTACCACCGGCCGGGCGTTCCCCCGCGCATCGCCATCACCGTCCAGTGGGCCGCCGCCGGCCAGGTGGTGATCGCCGTGGCCGACAACGGCCTGGGCATCCGGCCCGAATATCAGGAGCGGATCTTCGACGTTTTCCAGCGCCTGCATGGCGACGACCAATACCCCGGCACCGGCCTGGGCCTGGCCTTGGTGCGCAAGGCCGCCGGCCTGCTGAATGGCATGGTCTGGGTAGAATCGACTGAGGGCCAGGGGAGCACGTTCTTCGTGCGCCTGCCCACGGAGGCCGCATGAGTGTGGAGATCCGCCTGCTGTATGTGGATGACAACCCGCTGGACCGTGAGCTGGTGCGCGACGCGCTGGCCCATGACACGGTCAGCTTCCAGGTGACGGAGGCCGCCTCGCGGGCGGAGTTCGAGGCCTGCCTGGGCCCCGGCCGCTATGACCTGGTGCTCTCCGATTTCAACATCCTGGGCTTCCAGGGCCTGCAGGTGCTGGCGGCCGTGAAGGCCGTGGACCCGGGCGTGCCGGTGGTCATCGTCACCGGCACCGGCTCGGAAGAAGTGGCCGTGGAAGCTATGAAGCGCGGCGCCGCGGACTACGTCATCAAGGACCCGCGCCGCATTCAACGCCTGCCGCGCACCCTGCGCGCCATCCTGGAGCAGGCCCGCCAGCGCCAGGCCGCGGCCGAGGCCACCGCCCGTTACCGCGAGTTGTTCCGGAGCGTGCCCGTCGCCTTGTATCGCTTCACGCTGGACGGCGATGTGTTCTTCGCCAACCCGGCGTTTTTGGCCCTGCTGGGCCTGGCCGAGAGCGAGCGCTTCCGGCATCTGCCGCTGACGGACCTGTTCGTCTCGGCGGCCGCCCTGACGGACTGGCTCCAGCGGCTGGACCGCGAGGGCCTGGTGCGCGGCTTTGAGGCCCAATGGCGGCGCCAGGATGGGTCGGTGATCTGGACGCGCGCCCACGCGCGCGCCGTGCGTGACGAGCATTTCCAGGTGCTGTACTGCGAGGGCAGCCTGGAGGACATCACCGAGCGCAAGCAGGCCGAGGCCGCCCTGCGCTACCACGCCAGCCTGATGGAGCAGGTCTCGGATGCGGTCATGTCCACCGACGCCGAGTTCCGGGTGGTCAGCTGGAACCCGGCCGCCGAGGCCATCTATGGCTACACGGCGGCCGAGATGCTCGGCCGGCCGGTGGGGGTGCTGGTGGACCCGGCTTTCCCGGCCGAGGAGCGCGAGCAGCTGCGGGCCGAGTTCGTGCGCCAGGGCTACTGGCACAGCGAGATCCGCCACCGCCACAAGGACGGCCGGCCGCTGATCATCCATTCCGCGGTCACGGCGCTGCGCGGCCCGGACGGCCAATTCCAGGGCGCGGTGGGCGTCAACCGCGATATCACGGCCGCCCGGCAGGCCGACGTCGAGCGGCAGGCCCAGGCGGCCCGCTACCAGTTGGCGCTGGAGGGCGCGGACCTGGGCACCTGGGACTGGAATGTGGCCACCGGGGAGGTGGCTTTTAACGCGCGCTGGTGCGCGATGCTCGGCTACGCGCCGGAAGAGGTGGCGCCGGACGTCAGCGTGTGGCGGCACCTCCTGCACCCCGCGGATCAGCCGGCGGTGGAGGCCGTCCTGCAGGCTCACCTGGCCGGCCAGACCCCGGCCTATGAGACCGAGCACCGCCTGCGCCACAAGGCCGGCGCCTGGGTGTGGGTGCTGGATCGCGGCCGCGTCATCGAGCGCGACGCCGCCGGCCGGCCGCTGCGCATGTGCGGCACCCACCTCGATATCACCGAGCGCAAACAGGCCGAGGCCGGCCTGCGCGCCAGCGCCGCCCAGTACCAGGCCATCCTGGAAACCGCCCAGGACGGCTTCTGGCTGGTGGACGGGCAGGGCCGCTTTTTGGACGTAAACGACGCCTACTGCCGCCTGATCG
>JAEURL010000528.1 GCA_016789165.1 Anaerolineales bacterium
TTACGCGCTGCGCTTCTTCGGGCACGGCGTGAGCGACATCGACCGGGTGAAGATCAGGCTGGACGCGCCGGCGCGGCCCGTGGACGTGGGCGGCGATTTCACCGTGGAGTTCTGGTTGAAGGCTGACGCCGGCGCCAACGCCTCCAGCAATGCGCAGTGCGGCACCAACGACGGCTGGATCTACGGCAACATCGTGGTGGACCGCGATATCTACGGCGCCGGCGACTACGGCGATTACGGCGTGGCGTTAAGCGCGGGGCGAATGGTGTTCGGGGCCAGCGTCGGCGGCGCCGGCAACACGCTCTGCGGCGGTGTCGTGGTGGCCGACGGCCAATGGCACCACGTCGCGCTGACGCGCCAGTCCAGCACCGGCCAGCTGCGCATCTATGTGGATGGCCAGCTGGACGCGCAGGGCAGCGGGCCGGCCGGGAACCTCAGCTATCGGGATGGGCGGGGCGGCCAGCCGGACGATCCGTACCTGGTGTTGGGCGCCGAGAAACATGATGCCGGCGCGCAGTTCCCGTCTTTCAGCGGCTGGTTGGATGAATTGCGCGTTTCGACTACGCTGCGCTACAGCGGCAGCTTCTCACCGCCGGCCGGGCCGTTCACGCCGGATGCCGGCACGGCCGCGCTCTATCACTTTGACGAAGGGCCGGCTGGGGCGTGCACGGGCCTGGTGCTGGACAGCTCCGGGGCGGCGGGCGGGCCAAGCAACGGCCAATGCCAGTACGGCGGTTCCGGCACCGCCGGCCCTCGTTACGATCCTGGTCAACCTTTTCCATAATGTGCCCAGGGCCGGCCATAGCTCTAAAGTCTCGTTCCAACTTCCCGCTTGAGCCGCTATCATCCGGGTTGACTTTCGGTAAGAGATGGACGGCTTTAGCGTTGTGAAGACCCGATCGATCAGTCGCAGACAATTCTTGCAAGCCGCCGGCCTCACCACGGCGGCGGCCGGCGCCGCCGGCCTGGCGGGCTATTTTGGAATCTGGCAGCCGGCGCAGGGCGAGCCTCTGCCGCACCACCCGCCGTTCGCGGAGCCCCTGGCCCGCTGGCGGCTGACCACGGCGCCCATCCTGGTGCTCCTCCCCGACGAAGGCGTCTTATCCTTTGGCCTGTATCTGGCCGAGCTGTTGTGCTTGGAGGGCGTCAACGCCTTTCGGGTCGCGCGCTGGGCTGAGCTGGGGCCGGGCGCGCTGGAGGCCCACGCCCTGGTGGTGCTGGTGCCTGGCCCGCTGGGCACGGCCGCCGTCGAGCGCCTGACCGCGTACGTGGCTGGGGGCGGCCGGCTGATGGCCCTGCGGCCCGAGGCGGCGCTGGCGGAAGTGCTGGGCGTCGAGCCGGCCGGCGGCGCGCTGACCGACGGCTACTTGCACCGCGCTTCGGGGCAGGCGCTGGCGCAGGGTCTGCCGGCGGTGAGCCTGCAGTATCACGGGCCGGCGGACCGCTATCGGCTGGCCGGCGCGCAGGCCGTCGCCTGGCTGGGCGATCGCGCGGCCCCGACCGAGGCGCCGGCGGTGGCCATCCACACCTTCGGCCGCGGGCGCGCCGTTCTGTGGGCCTACGACCTGGCGCACAGCGTGGCGCTCACGCGCCAAGGCAACCCGGAGTGGGCCAACCAGGAGCGGGACGGCCGCGAAGGCTTGCGCGCTCAAGACATGTTCGTCGGCTGGATGGATCTGGACCGCCTGGCGGTCCCGCAGGCCGACGAGCAGCTGCGCCTGCTCACGCGCCTGCTCACCGAGCTTCTGGCCGAGGCCCTGCCTCTGCCGCGGCTGGGGTATTTCCCCGGCGCCGCGCCGGGCGTGCTGGTGGCCACCGGTGATTCGCACCAGAACCCGGCCGCCGTCATCGAGACCGTGCTGCAGCGGCTGGAGCAGCGCGGCGGGCGCCTGACCGTGTACTATGCGCCGGAGCTGTCCTCTAATTGGCGCCGCGCCGTGCGCCGCGGGCGCAGCGAGCTCTCCGAGCTGCCCGGCGTGCGCGAGACCTTGAATAATCCCACCGCCGCCCCCACCGCCGGCCACATCCAAAGCTGGCAGGGGCGCGGGCACGAATTCGGCGTGCATCCCTATGTGGAAGAGGGCCTGGAGGCCGGCTGGCAGACCTACTGGCGCGAATTCACCGGCCTTGGCTACGGGCCGCTTTCGCCCACCACGCGCACGCACCGTATTCTGTGGACCGGCTGGGTCGAGACGGCCCTAGTCCAGGCGGCCTATGGAATTCGGATGAATCTTGACTATTATCATAACGGCCCCGCCTTCCAGAAGCCGGACGGCGAGTGGGTCTTCGGCCACTACACCGGCAGCGGCCTGCCGGCCAAATTCGTGGACGCGGCCGGCCGGGTGGTGAACACCTACCAGCAATTGACCCAGTTGGTGGACGAGCATCTGCTGACGGTGCCGTGGGGCGGCGGCTGGCCCGGCCTCTCGCCGGATGAGGCCGTAGCGGTCTCGCGCCGCCTGATGGATGAGAGCTTGGCCGGCGCGCACGGCGCGCTGGCCGCGCAGTTCCACGTCGATCCCTTCCTCTTTGGCGGGCAGTACGCGGCCGACGCGGGCCGCTGGCTGGATGGCACGCTCGATGCCGCCGCCGAGCGCGGCCTGCCGATCTGGACCGCCCAGGACTGGCTGAATTTCACCGAACTGCGCCACGACGCCGGCTTCACCGACCTGCGCTGGGAGGCCGCCGCCAATACGCTCACCTTCCAATTGGAGGCGGAGGCCGCGCCGGGTCTAGAGTTGGCCGTGATGGTGCCGCAGGCGCACGGCCGGCTGCGCCTGGATCGGCTGGAAGTGGATGGCGCCGCCGTGACGACGGGCGTGCGCAGCGTGGGCGGTGTGGCGTATGGCTGGGCGGCGCTGGCGGCCGGCCCACATCAGGTGACCGCGCGCTACGCCGCCTAGCGGCGCGACCGTATTGCACAAAGGATGGCAGCTGATGGGTAAACCGCGTGTGATCTTGCTGGGCCTCGACGGCGCCACGTACGATCTGTTCCGGCCGTGGGCCGAGCAGGGCCTGATGCCCAACTTGAAGAGCCTGATGGAGCAGGGCGTGTGGGGCGACCTGCGCTCCACCCTGCCGCCCGTGACGCCCACCGCCTGGTCGGCCTGCCTGACCGGCAAAGGGCCGGGCCAGCACGGCATCTACGATTTCCGCCAGTCCCCGCTGGTGGATCCGCGCCGGCCCTTGATCAACAGCCAGACCATCCAGGGCCGCAAGCTGTGGGACATCCTGGGCGGCCACGGCCGGCAATCCGGCTTCCTGAATGTGCCCATCACCTATCCGCCGGTGCCCGTCAACGGCTTCATGATCTCGGGCCTGATGACGCCGGGCGAGGACGTGGAGTTCACCTACCCGGCCGGCCTCAAGCAGACCCTGCTGGAGAAGTTCCCGCGCTACCGCGTCAACCTGGACATCGCCCAGTACGACGTGGCCCTCGAGCGCGACGCGCTGAGCTTCCTGGCCGACCTGAACGACGCCTTTGAAGAACGCCGCCGGGCCATGTTCTGGCTGATGGAAACCCAGCCCTGGGACTTCTTCATGCCCGTCTTCATCTCGCCGGACCGCATCCAGCACCTGTTCTGGAAGCACCTGGACCCGGCCAACCCGGCCTACGACACGCCGCGCGGCCGGCGTCTGCGCCCGCACCTGCTGGACAGCTACCGGCGCGTGGATGACCTGCTGGGCGACCTGCGCCGCACCCTCGATTCGGACACCACCCTGTTCATCATGTCCGACCACGGCTTCGGGCCGCTGCAGGCCTGGATCAACGTCAACAAGTGGCTGGAGGATCAGGGCCTGCTCAAGCTGCAGCCCAACGTCGCCTGGCGCAAGCGCCTGTTCTACGAGGCGATGGAGATCGAAGGCAGCCCGCTGGTGCGGACCCTCATCCCGTCCGAGGTGCGCAGCGCCATCCGCCGGCGCATCCGCAGCACCCGCTCGGCTTTCAAGACGGACGTGGAAGCCACGGTGGACATGACCCAGACCAAGGCCTTCTTCGCCAGCGTGCCGTGCCAGGGCGTGTACATCAACGTCAAGACCGAGCGGGGCGGGGTGGTGGCGCCCGGCGCCGAATATGACCAGCTGCGCGCCTCGCTCAAGGAGAAGCTGCTGGCCCTGCGCGACCCACGCGACGGCACGCCCCTGATCGACGAGGTCTGGTACCGCGAAGAGGTCTACACCGGCCCGCAGACTGGCATGGCCCCGGACCTGCTCTTCAAAGCCCGCGACTACGGCTTTCTGGGCCGGCAGTTGTTCGGCAGCCGCAAGCTGGTGGAGACCAGCGAGAACATGGGCAACGGCTTCCACCGCATGAACGGCATGTTCCTGGCCTACGGGCCGGGCGTACGCGCTGGCGTGCACCTGGAGGGCGCCGACATCACCGACATCGCCCCGACCGTGCTCTACAGCCTGGGCCTGCCGGTGCCGGACGACATGGACGGGCGGGTGCTGACCGAGGTCTGGCCGGCGGAGCGGACCGCCGCCCAGCCGGTGACACACGAGGCCGCCGGCGGGGCGATGTCCAAGGTGGACGACGTCGGCTACACGGCCGCGGAAATGGCCGAGGTGGAGGCGCGCCTGGAAGCGCTGGGGTATCTGGATTAGCGGCGGGAGGCTGGCAGTGAAGAAACAAATTCTCAATTGGACCCTGCGCATCGGCGTCACGGCCGGCCTGTTCGTCTTGCTGTTCACGCGCTTCGTGGACCCGCAGCAGGTGGTGGCGGAGCTGGCCGGCGTCAGCGTGGCCTGGCTGGTGGCGGCCGTGGTCCTGCAGGCGGCCGGCGTCTACTCATCCATCTGGCGCTGGAACTTCCTGCTGCTGGGCCAGGACCTGCGCCTCCCGCACGGGCACCTGGTCAGCACCTACCTGATCGGGCGCTTCTTCGGCACCTTCCTGCCCAGCACCATCGGCCTGGACGCCTACCGCACCTACGACGTGGCCCGCCGCGCCAACGCCACCACCCAGTCGCTGGCCGTGCTGGTGGTGGAGAAGCTGATCGGCTTCTTCGCCCTCTCACTGATGATCGCCCTGACGGCGCCCTGGGGCGTGCGCTTCCTGCCGGCCCAGGTGCTGGGCTTCATCTTCGCCGCGTTCTGCATCCCGGTGACGCTCTCGTTTGTCCTGCTCCTGCGGCCCGGCTTGCTCCTGCGCCTGTTGGACCTGCCTTTCCCATTCAAGCACAAGCTCGAAGGCCGGCTGCGCCAGGCCGTCGATGCCGTCACCGTCTACCGCAACCACAAGGGGCTGCTGCTGGCGGCCGTGGCCTGCGGGGTGATGGTGCACGTCTGCACCGTGCTGGTGTATTACGCCACGGCCCAGGCCATCGGCGCCGGGGTCTCGGCCCAGGAGATCTTCTTCGTCGGCCCGCTGATGATCGCGGCCACGGTCGGCCTGCCGTCCATCGGCGGGGAGGGCGTGCGCGAGTTCACGCTCATCGGGCTGCTGGGGCGCATCGGCATCCCGGAGAGCAGCGCCTTCGTGCTCGGCCACCTGGGTTTCTGGGCCGGCATGCTGCTCAGCCTGGTGGGCGGCCTGCTGTACCTGCTGCGCCCGGCCGATTACGCGGTCATCATCCGCTCGGCGCGCGCGGCCCGGACCACGGAGCCGGCTGGCGCGCCGGCCGCTGCTCCGGCCCCGGCCCTGGAATAACCTCAAGGTGATCCCATGCTGAAACGTGTCCTGACGGCGGCCCTGGCCGCGGCGGCCGGCGGTGTGCTGGCCGGCCTGGCGGTCGGCGCCCTGGAAGTGGGGGCCCTGGCCGTGTTCGGCGGCGGCTGGAGCGATTGGGCCGGCCTGGCCTGGTCCGTGGCCGTGTACGGCGCGCTGGGCCTGCTGGGCGGGGCCGGCCTGGGCCTGGCCGCCAGCCTGGTGCTGGGCCGGCGGCTGCCCACGCACGCCAACTGGTGGTGGGTGCTCAGCGGCGCCCTGATTTTCAGCGGGGCCGGCTTCGTGGTGCTGCGCTTCCGCATCCTGCGCGACCTTTATCAAGAGCGCGCGCCGCTGTTGGCGAACGTCTTGGTGCACGCCGGCCTGCTGGCCGCCTTCGGCCTGGTGCTGGGCCTGGCTTGGCTGCTGGCCCGCCGCTGGGCGCGGCCGGCCCCCGGCGCCGACGATGGCGGCCTTTCACGGCGCACCTTCCTCAAGGCGGCCTTGGTGGGCGGCGCCGCCGCCGTGCCGGCCGCCGCCGCGGCCAGCCAGTGGCTGCAGCCGCGCGCTGTGGCTGCCACGGGTGACACCATCGTCCACCGCACCGGCCTGGGGCGCGCCCTCAGCCGCCGGCCCAACATCATCCTGATTGTGGCCGACACCGTGCGCGCCGATCACTTGGGCGCCTACGGCTATGCCGCGGCCAAGACCCCGGTCCTGGACGGCTTCGCGGCCGAGAGCCTGCGCTTTGCCCACATGCAGTCGCAGGCGCCGTGGACGCGCCCGTCGTTTGCGACGCTGTTCACGTCGCTCTACCCGTCGTCGCACGGCACGATCTACAAGACCAGCGTGCTGCCGGCGCGCGCCCTCACCCTGGCCGAGGTCCTGCGCGCCGAGGGCTACATCACCGGCGGCTTCGGCAACAACATCCACCTCTCGCCGCTCTTCAACCTGAGCAAGGGCTTCAGCGAGTACGAGTACCTGGCCCCCAACTACCTGTTCGGGGCCACCGAGGCCGCCTCGCAGCTGGCCGCCTACCAGGTGGCGCGGCGCGTCAACGAGGGCCTCTTCCGCCAGCGCGACGTCCACAACTTCTATCAGCCGGCCGAGGTGGTCACCGGCAAGGGGCTGGAGTGGGTCAAGCGCCACGCCCAGGACCGCTTCTTCCTGATGCTGCACTACATGGACGCGCACGATCCGTACTTCGAGCACCCGCACAACGGCTACGCTATCGCCCGGGTCAGCCTGCCCAACCCGCGGCCCGAGCTGGCCCCGGAGCTGAAGCGCTTGTACGACGGCGAGATCACCCACCTGGACCAGCACCTGGGCGAGCTGTTCACGGGCCTGCAGCAGCAGGGCCTGTATGACGACACCCTGATCGTCTTCACCGCCGATCACGGCGAGGAGTTTTACGAGCACGGCGGCTGGTGGCACGGCACCACGCTCTACCAGGAGCAGCTCCACGTCCCGCTGTTGATTCGGCGGCCTGGCGCGCCCGACGCCGGCCGGGTGGACGACGACCTGGCGCGCACGCTGGACCTGGCGCCGACCATCCTGGCCGCGGCCGGCCGGCGCGCGCCGGCGGCCTTCCCGGGCCTGGCCCTGTTGAGCCAGACGCCGCGCGC
>JAEURL010000550.1 GCA_016789165.1 Anaerolineales bacterium
ACCGTACCCGAATCGGCCGCGCTGCTTATCCTCACCTCAGATGAAGGCTCAACGGTGAGCAACTCTGAGCGGCCATAGTCTCCAGATCATTCCTGATTTTCAGCGCCGCCGCCCTAATTGAGCACGCTTCCACACGGGGGAATAAGCCACAGTGCGACCGCCAGGCCGCCGGCACGACCTTCCCCGCCGGAGATTGCGCATGACCTCTGAACTTTCAGGCCCAGCCCTGCTCGCCGCCGATGTTTACTTGCGGGCCTTTCAGGTCAGCCCCAACCTCATGGCCCTCAGCGAGGTAGACACCGGCCGCTACGTGGAGGTCAATGAGGCCTTCCTCGGCGCGCTGGGCTATCAGCGCGCCGAGGTGATCGGCCGCACCGCGCTGGAGTTGGGGATCTTCGCCGAGCCCGAGCAGCACGCGGTAGTTCTGGGCCGGCCGCCGGCCGCCGGCCGCCTGCGGGATTATGCGGTCCGCGTGCGAACGAAGGCCGGGGAGGTGCGCGCGAGCTTGTTTGCGGCCGAGCCTCTGCAGGTGGGCGGGCAGCGCCTGCTGCTGACGATTATGAGCGACATCACGGAGCGTCACCGGACGGAGCTGGAACGGCAAGCCGCCGCCGAGCTGTACCACAGCCTGTTGGCCAGCCTGGACAGTGTGGTGGCCGTCTTCGACGCGGCTGGGCAGGCGCTGTACCTGAACGAGGTGGCCGCCCGGCAGCTGGGCGGCACGCCGGCGGATTTCGTCGGCCGGCGGATGAGCGATCTTTTCCCGGAGCCGAGCGCCAGCCGGCAGCTGGCCGATCTCCAGGCGGTGCTGGCCGCCGACCAGGGCCGGGTGGCGGAGAGCGAGGCCGTGGTGCAAGGCCGGCCGCGCTGGTATCGCACCCACCTCCAGCCCATCCACGACGCCCAGGGGCGCGCGGTGCAAGTGCTCATCAACACCGCCGACATCACCGAATTCCGCGCCGCGCAGAGTGAGCTGGAGCAGTTGAATGAAACCCTGGAGCAGCGCGTGGCCCACCGCACGGCCGAGGTTCAGGATCTGTACGAGAACGCGCCCTGCGGCTACCACTCGCTGGACGCCGCGGGCGTCATCGTCCGCATCAACCAGACTGAGTTGGATTGGCTCGGCTACACCCGCGCGGAGGTGGTCGGCCGGCTGAACTTCAGCCATCTGCTCACGCCGGCCGGCCGGGCCGCTTTCGCCGAGACATATCCCCGCTTGCAGCAGGCGGGCGCGATCCGTGATCTGGAATTCGAGCTGGTCCGGCGGGATGGCTCCCTCTTGCCGGTCTCGCTCAGCGCCACGGCCATCTACGACGCGCAGGGCCGCTACCTGATGGACCGCGCGGTCCTGACCGACATCACCGCCCAGCGCCAGGCGGAGGCCGAACGGCGCCGGCGCCACGAGGAACTCAGCGCCGCCAACCACGCCCTGGCGCGCGCCGCCCGCCTCAAGAACGAGTTCCTGTCCACCATGAGCCACGAGCTGCGCACGCCCCTCAACGCCATCCTCAGCCTCTCCGAATCGCTGGAGGAGGGCGTCTATGGCCCGCTCAACCCGGCCCAGGTGCGGGCCTTGAGCCACGTCGCCGAGAGCGGCCGGCACCTGCTCGACCTGATCAACGACATCCTGGACCTCTCCAAGATCGAGGCCGGCAAGCTGGAGTGGGTCGGCGGCCCGGTGGACGTGGCCGAGCTGTGCCAGGCCGCCCTGCGCCTGGTGCGGCAGCTGGCCGCCCAGAAGCCGCTCAGCCTGACCTTTACCCAGGACAGCGCTGTGACCATCCTGACCGGCGACGCGCGCCGGCTGAAGCAGATGCTGGTGAACCTGCTCAGCAACGCCGTCAAATTCACGCCGGCCGGCGGCGAGGTGGGGCTGGAGGTGTAGGGCGCGGCCGATGGCCAGACCGTCCGCTTCACCGTCTGGGACACCGGCATCGGCATCGCGGCCGAGCACATGGGCCGGCTCTTTCAGCCCTTCACCCAGATCGATAGCAGCCTGGCGCGCCAGTACGCGGGCACCGGGCTGGGGCTGGCGCTGGTGCGGCGGCTGGCGGAGCTGCACGGCGGCGGTGTGGCTGTGGAGAGCGCGCCGGGGCGGGGCAGCCGGTTCTCCCTCACCTTGCCGTGGCGGGAGCCGCCGGAGGCCGGCCCCCTGGAGCCGCTGCTGGCCGGCCGCACGTTCCTGGTGGTCGAGGACAACCCCGTCAACCAGCGCAGCCTCGGCGACATGCTGCGGGCGCGCGGCGGCCAGGTGGTCGTCGCCGCCGACGGCTCTCAGGCCTTGGAGCTGGCGGTCGCGCTCCGGCCGGACCTCATTTTGATGGATATCCTGCTGCCCGAACTGGACGGCCTGGAGGTCACACGCCGGCTGCGCGCCCGGCCGGAGTTTGCCCGGACGCCCATCCTCGTCGTGACCGCCCTGGCCCTGCCCGGTGATCAGGAGCGCTGCCGGGCGGCCGGCGCCACTGCTTACCTCACCAAGCCGTTTGCCTCCCGGGCTCTGCTCCTGGCGCTTGAACACGCGCTCACGCCGTAATAGGTGCCTCTATGCCGACGCTGCCCAGCTCCGAGACCAAGGTGGACCTGAATGCCCTGATCATGGCCTTGCCGTTGGGGGTCGTGGTCCAGGACGCCAGCGGCGCCATCCTGACCGCCAACCCGGCGGCCGAACGCATCCTGGGCCTCGATTCGGACCAGTTGCAGGGCCGCACCTCGCTGGACCCGCGCTGGCGCGCCCTGCACGAAGACGGCACGGACTTCCCGGGCGAAGAGCACCCGGCCATGAGCGCGCTGCGCCACGGCCGGCCGGTGCGCGATGTGGTGATGGGCATCTTCAATCCGCACAGCGAGGCCTACACCTGGGTCAACATCAACGCCTTCCCGCAGTTCCAGCCCGGCGCGGCGCAGCCGTTTCAAGTCTTCGCCTTCTTTGAAGACATCACCGCGCGCTGGCTGGCGGAACAGGCCCAGCGCGAATCCGCGGAGCTGTACGCCGTGGCTTTCCGCTCCAGCCCCGTCGCCATGTCCATCACCCGCCCGGCCGACGGGGCGTTGGTGGACCTCAACGCCGCCTATATGGAGTTTTTTGGCCTGACGCCGGCGGCGCGCGGCCGGTCCACACTCGAGCTGGGCCTGTATGACGACCCCGCTCAGCGCCAGACGATCCTGCGCGAACTGCAGATCCGGGGCACGCTGCGCGATTACGAGGCGGCGGTCCGGGACCGCTCCGGCGGGCGGCACCATGTGCTGCTGTCGGCCGCGCCGATCACGGTTGGCGGCCAAACCTGCTTGCTCTCCATGTTGGTCGACATCACCGAGCGCCGCCAGTTGGAGGCCGAGCGGCGCCAGTGGGCCGACGCCTTCACCCACTGCGCGCACGGCATCGCCCTCGGCGACCCAGCGACCGGCCGGATCCTCACCTGCAACCCGGCCTTTGCGCGGCTGCAGGGCCGCGGCCTGGCCGAGATCGTCGGCGCCCCCATTCTGACCGCTTATGCGGCCGAGGACCGGGCGCGGGTGCAGGCTGCGATTGCGGAGGCGGACCGGGCCGGCGGCGTGCGCTATGAGGCGCATATGCTGCGCTCGGACGGCACCGCCTACCCGGTGCAGATGGACGTGGTCAGCGTCCGCGATGCGGCCAGCCAGATTGTCTACCGGGTGGCCACCCAGCAGGACATCACCGAGCGCCGGCGCCTGGAGGCCCAGCAGCGGCGCGGCGAGCAGGTGCTGCGCCTGTTTGTCGAGCACAGCCCGGCCGCCATCGCCATGTTTGACCGGGACATGCGCTACATCGTGGCCAGCCGGCGCTACCTGGCCGATTACGGCCTGGGGGAGCAGGACCTGACTGGCCGCTCTCACTACGCGGTCTTTCCCGAGATCCCCGAGCGTTGGCGGGCCATCCACCGGCGCTGTCTGGCCGGCGGCATCGAGCGGGCCGAGGCGGACCCCTTCCCGCGCTCCGACGGGCATGTCGATTGGGTGCGCTGGGAGATCCGGCCCTGGCTCGAGGCCGACGGCCAGATCGGGGGCCTGATCCTGTTCTCCGAGGTGATCACCGAGCGCAAGCAGGTTGAACTGCAGCTGCAGGCCCTCGCTGCCCGGCAAAAGGTGCTCGTCCAGGCCTCGCACGCATTTGCGGCGGCCGGCCAGGACCGCCAGACGCTCTTCGAACAGATCGTCCGCCACACCGCCGAGGCGCTGGGGGCCGTCTGCGGCTTGCGGCTGATCGCCGCCGACGGCGAGCGGCTGGAGATGGCGGCGCTGTACGCGTCGGACGCCGCCGTGCTGAAGTCCGCCCAGGAGGTGGCCGGCCGGCTTTCCATGCGCGTGGACGCGCCGGACTATATCCGGGCCGCCCTGCGGGCCGAGCGGGTGTCGGTGTGGCCGGGGCTGACCGAGGCGGAGCTGCGCGCCGCGGCGCCGCCCGAGTATTGGCCCAGCTTGGCGGCCGCGGCCGCCGGCGCCCGGCTGCTGGCGCCGGTGCGCGCGCGGGGCCAGACCCTGGGCCTGCTGATTATCACCCGCGGTCTGGGCCAGCCGGAATTCGGCGAGGCCGAGGTGGATCTGGCCCAGGACCTGGCGGAGCGGGCCGCCCTGGCCATCTCCAACGCGCGGCTGTTCGAACAGGCGCAGGCCGAGCTGGAGGAGCGCCGGCGCGTGGAGGCGGAGCTGCGCGCGAGCCAGTCTATTTTGGCCACGGCCGAGGCCGTGGCCGGGGTCGGCAGCTGGCAGTGGGACCTGACGACGTTCAAGGTC
>JAEURL010000563.1 GCA_016789165.1 Anaerolineales bacterium
CAGCGCCAATTTCAGGCTGAACAGGAGCTTGTCCCGGTCGTACTCCACCCGGGTGCCATTGCGCTTGATGATCTGGGGGAACTATGACGTGGCCCTGCCTGGGCTATAGTGTTAATCGATGGCCGCCCCTGTTCTGGTCACGAAGTTCTTCGTTCCCTCTTCACGCCCAGACCACGTGCCCAGAGCGCGCCTGCTGGAGTCACTGCACAGCGGTCAGGAGTGCAAGCTGATCCTGGTCTCGGCGCCGGCCGGCTTCGGCAAGACCACCGTGGTGACCGAATGGTTGAGGGCGATTGCCAGCAGCGCTGCGGTCCGCGTCGCCTGGCTTTCCCTGGATAAAGGTGACAACGACCGGGTCCGTTTTCTGACCCATTTCGTCACCGCTCTGGTCCAGCTCGCACCGGGAGCCGGCGCGGCGGGAGCCGCGGCCCTGGCCATGCTCCAGGCGGCGGAGCCGCCGCCCCCGGCGCCGCTCCTCACGCCGCTCATCAACCAGATCGCGCAATCTCCCAGCCGGATCTACCTCGTTCTTGACGACTATCACTTCATCGACGCGCCCGATGCAAACGCCGCCGTCACGTTCCTGCTGGATAACCTGCCGCCCCCCTTGCACCTGGTCATCACGACCCGGGCTGATCCTGGGCTGCCGTTGGCTCGGCTGCGGGCTCAGGGGCAATTGGCCGAACTGCGCGCCGCCGACCTGCGGTTTTCGCTGTCCGAAGCCGGCCAATTCCTCAACCAGGTGATGAGGTTGGATCTGGGGCCTGACGATGTGGCGGCGCTGGAGGCGCGCACCGAGGGTTGGGTTGTGGGGCTGCAACTGGCGGCCCTTTCGCTGAAGGGGCAGGCCGATCCGTCCCGCCTGGTGCGGTCTTTCGCCGGCAGCCACCGGCTGGTCTTGGATTATCTGGTCGAGGAGGTCGTGGGCCGCCAGAGCTCGAGCCTCCAGGAATTCCTGCTCAAAACCGCGATCCTGGATCGATTGGCGGCTCCGTTGTGCGACGCGGTCACCGAGGGCCCGGGCAGCCAGGCCGTGCTCGAAGCCCTGGAGCGCGCCAACTTATTCGTCGTTCCTCTCGATTGCGACCGTCGCTGGTATCGCTACCACCACCTTTTCGCGGAGTTGCTGCAGCTTCGGTTGCAGCAGAACCGTCCGGATCAGGTTCCCGCCCTGCATGGGCGGGCCAGCCAATGGTTCGAGCAGGCAGGGTCGCTGGCGGAGGCCCTTCACCATGCCCTGGCGGCGCGGGATTTCGCCCGGGCGGCCGACCTGGCCGAGCGCATGTGGCCGGCTTGGCAGGCCGGCTATCGCTCCCTCCAATGGCTGGCTTGGGTTAGGGCCGTACCGGAGGCCATCCTGCGGACCCGGCCGGGGCTTGGGGTGGCTTGTGCCCAGGCGCATCTGAACGCCGGGCAATTGGAGGCCGCGGAGGCCCGGTTGCTGGAGGTTGAACGGTGTCTGACACAGACCACGGAAACACAGGGCCCGGCAACGCCCGCTGCGAGTGCCGACGCAGCACAGTCTCCGGCGCTGTCGGCCCGGCTGGTGACGACCCGGGCCTACCTTGCCCAAGCTCGCGGCCAGGCCGCTGAGACTGTCCGCTATGTGAACCAGGCGCTTGACCTGTTCCCCGAGCATGACGTTGAAAACCGCGCCGCAGTGACCCAACTTCTCGGCCTGGCCCATTGGACCCGCGGCGACCTGGCCGCCGCCTACGCCGTGTTTGCCAAGGGCTTGTACCGCAACGCGCAGGACTCCATCAACGGAACCTTTGTGCTGGCGGACATGCAAACCGCTTTGGGGCATCTGCGTGAAGCGGCAGCGATCTGTGAACGGGGCCTCGAGCTGGTGCGCAAGTTTGGTTCTCCGCCGCCCAGTGGCACGGAGGACATCTATATCGCCCTCAGCCACATTCACCGTGAGCGAGGCGAGCTGGCGGCCGCGGCCGCCGACTTGGAAACGGCGCGCCAAGTGGGCGAGCAGGTCAAGTTGCCAGACTGGAAACATCGCTGGTTTATCGCCCAGGCGCGGTTGTGCGAATCCCAGGGGAACTTGGACCGCGCCAGCGACCTGCTGGATGCTGCGGCGCGGGAGTACGTTCGCACCCCAGTGCCTGAGGTGCGGCCCATCGCCGCCCTCAAGGCCAAAGTGCAGGTGAAACAGGACCAGGTGATCGCCGCTCGCCAGTGGGCGCGTGAGCTCGGCCTGTCCGCCGCGGATGCTCCCAGCTATTTTCGCGAGTTTGAGCATTTGACCCTGGCTCGGCTGCTCATGGCCGAGGGCCGGCGCGCTCGGGACCCCGCCGGGGTTCACGCCGCCCACGCCCTGCTGGATCGTCTGGCCGAAGCGGCTGAGACAGCCGGGCGAGCGGGCAGCTTGATCGAGATCCTGATTCTGAAGGCGTTGGCCTTCGAAGCCCAAGGCAATCTTCCGGCGGCGCTCACGCCTTTGCAACAGGCCCTGGTGTTGGCCGAGCCGGAGGAGTATCGGCATGTTTTCGGAGATGAGGGCCCGGCGATGGCCCGCTTGTTATACGCCGCGCTCGCTGCCGGACACTCCCCGGCCTACGTTCAACGCCTGTTGGAGGCTATGCCGCAGGTGCGGGGGCCATACCCGCCCGGCCCCCACCGCGTGCGGGGCGACGGCCTCGAGCCGCTGAGCGATCGCGAAGTAGGTATTCTTCAGCTCATCGCCGAGGGTTTGAGCAACCCAGACATTGCCCGTCAGCTTTTCCTCACCCTCAATACGGTCAAGGCCCACACCCGCAACATCTATAGCAAGCTCGGCGTCAACAGCCGAACGCAGGCCGTCGCCCGGGCGCGGGCCCTTGGGCTCCTCCGCTTGGGCTGAACCGTACACCGGACGGACCCCCTCCAACAAAACACGGATAGGCCGGCCGGCCGGCCGGGCTATAGTTCTTTGCCTCTTGGCCCGCTGATTAACACTTGCGGGGTATGACACCGGATGGCGCTTGGGCCATGCTACAGGCGGAATTGAGCCAACCCGGACTATAGCGAATTGAGGAAAGCGTCATGACCCCCCATGAACGGAGTGCAAGGCTGGTCGGGATACTGTTTATTGTCGGGACGGTTGCCGGCGTCTTGAGCGGGGTGCTCTCGGCGCCCGTTTTGGGCGCCGCCGATTTTCCGGCGAATATCACCCGGGATGCGGATCAGCTCATCCTCGGCGGGCTGCTGGTGCTCGTGATGGGCTTGGCGCTGGCCATGATCCCCGCGCTGCTATTCCCGGTGTTCAGGCCCTACGGCGAAGTCCTGGCGCTGGGCGCCGTGATCTTTCGCGGTGTGCTGGAAGCGGTGGCCTACAGCGGAATAGCCCTGTGCTGGTTTCTGCTGGTTACCCTGGGCCAGGTGTACGGCCGCGGGAGCGCGGTGGCGGCGCCTACGCTCCAACTCCTGGCAGCACTGGCCCAGGAGGCGACCAATTGGATCAACCTGGTGCTGGGTGTCGTGTTCAGCCTTGGGGCGCTGATGGTGTATTGGCTCTTTTATCGCTCCCGGCTGATCCCCCGCTGGCTCGCCGGTTGGGGCTTCCTTGGGGGGCTTCTATATCTGGCCGCGCATCTGGTGACAATGTTTGACCCGCTGCGCCCGCCTCTATCGCTGGAAACCGGCATTGGCGTTTTGATGACGCCCTTGGCGATCCAGGAGATGGTTTTGGCATTCTGGCTCATCGTGAAGGGGTTCCATCCTGCCGCCCCCGCGCCGGCGGGGTTCTCCCTGGCGACCCTGGTCCGGGAGGATCACTGACAGTACCATGGGCTTCAGAGCGCTGTGCCGAATGACACACCCGTTCCGAGCGAGGTTCTCGTATGACTGATGGATTGCCGGAAGCAGTTGGGGCGGCCGTCGGCCTCGCGGCGGCCCTGTTCGCCGCGAAGCGGCCGTCGGCCACCACCAGAGCCAGCGCGCCGTTGGGCCGCGGCGCCTCATCTCCAGAACGCACCTTTCTCAATGGCCTTAAGGATCGGCAAACCCGACCGGTGCCCGGAAAACAGGTTCGCCAGTGTTTCGGAGTCACTTGGCTGCACGCGCGGCCGGCGCGTTGTCTGTCCAGGCCGGCCTATCCACCGCCGCCGGCGCCGGCGCCGAACCGGCTCTACCCGCTAGACCTGGTCGGCCTGCTCTATCGCATAGGCCAGCGCGGCGGGGCCGGCAGCCTGGGCCGCGACCCGGC
>JAEURL010000571.1 GCA_016789165.1 Anaerolineales bacterium
CACCTTTCCGGTCGGCCCTATTACGACCGAGGCCGAGCGGCTGCTGCAGGCCACGCAGGAGTGCCTGCGGCGCGGCATCGCCGCCGCCCAGGTCGGCCGGCACCTGAGCGATATCGGCGCGGTCATCCAGGCTTACGCGGAGGGCCAGGGCTTCAGCGTGGTGCGCGAGTGGGGCGGGCACGGCATCGGCCGCAGCCTGCACGAGCCGCCCTCCGTGCCGCACGTCGGGCCGGCCGGCCAGGGTCCGCGCCTGCGGCCCGGCATGGTCTTCACCATCGAGCCCATGATCAACGCCGGCCGCCCGGACTGGAAGCTGCTCAAGGACGGTTGGACGGTGGTCACCGCCGATGGCGCACTCTCGGCCCAGTTCGAGCACACCATCGCCATCACCGACCACGGCCCCGAGATCCTCTCGCAACTGTAACGGCCATGTATTGCCGGCTGGACTGCCTGCACGCCGCGCCGGACAGCGCCCGCAGCGCCGTGGTCTTCATCCACGGCTTCCCGGATTCGCCGGAGATGTTCGCGGCCTATGCCACGCCCGCCGAGCGCCAGCAGCCCTGGCTGCGCGGGCGCAGCCTCTACGCCTTCGCCTTTCCCAACCGGCACACCCACCCGGATTTTCCGCCCCTGAGCGCCTTGCGGCAGGGCGCCCTGGCGCGCGAGTTTGCGGCCTTATTGGATGAGGCGGCCGGCCGCAGCCCCACCGGCCGGCTGGTGATCATCGCCCATGATTGGGGCGCCACGTACACCTGGCAGTACGCCCGCCAGCGCCGCCAGCCTCCGATCGAAAAACTGGTGGCGCTTTCGGTGGGCTCGTCCTTTCGGTACGATTTTGGCGAGCATGGCCTGCGCGCGCTGACGTGGCTGTATGGCGTCTGGTTCGGCGCCGCCTGGTACGTGCCGGCCCTGCGCGGCCTGGTGGCGCGCTCCATCGTGGCCTACGCCGGCTACCGCTCGGCCACGGCCGCCGACCTGTGGCGCGACGCCTATCACTATTGGGACCGGCCGGCCTGGCTGGCCCAGGCCCCGTCGTTCCTGCTCGGCTGGCGCGGCCGGCAGCCGGAGTATCTAGATTTCCCCTTCCCGGTGCTGTATCTGCGTTCGCCCCTGGACCGGATCGCCTCCACCGCCGCCTTTGAGCGCGCGCTGGACGAACGCCCGGACTGCCGGCGCGTGATCCTGGCGGATGCCAACCACTGGTTCCCGGAGCAGCAGAGCGAGCGCGTGCTAGCCGAGATCCGGACCTTCCTGGCCGACGAGCCGCGTTAAACGGAAAACGCCGCCTGCTGGCGGCGTCCAACCGAGGTGCCCCTATGGGGATTCGAACCCCAGTTTTGGCCTTGAGAGGGCCGCGTCCTGGTCCACTAGACGATAGGGGCCTGTGGCGAAGCGGCCGGATTATAGCATAGGCGCTTCGAAACGCAAGGATTACCGCCTCAATCACTTGCGCCGGCGGCCCCGAACGCATACAATCGGCGCTGTTTAATTTGAGCCCCCAAGAGTCTTCTTATGCTGTCAATCGAGACTGGGCCGGCCTGGGGCTGGCCAAACTGCTGCCGGTTGGCCAATGACCTGGCTGATCTGATCGTCACCACCGACGTGGGCCCGCGCGTCCTGCGCTTCGGCTTCCTGGGCGGCCCCAACCACTTCGCGGTCGCCGAGGCCCTGCAGGGCCAGACGGGCGGTGACGAGTGGCGGGCGTATGGCGGCCACCGGCTGTGGCACGCGCCCGAGCACTTCCCGCGCAGCTACGCGCCCGACAACGGCCCGGTTAGTCTCGAACGGCTGCCGGACGGCGTGCGCGTGATCCAGCCCGTCGAGCCGGCCACCGGCATCCAGAAAGAAATGGACCTGCGCCTGGCGCCGGAGGCCGCCCGGGTGCGCGTGACCCACCGCCTGCGCAACCACACCGCCTGGAGCGTCGAGCTGGCGCCCTGGGCCCTGTCGGTGATGGCGGCCGGCGGCGTCGCCGTGCTGCCGCTCCCGCCGCGCCGCCCGCACGGCCCGGACAACCTGCTGCCCACCAGCCAGCTGACGCTGTGGTCGTACACCGACCTGGCCGACCCGCGCTGGACATGGGGCACGCGCTACATCCTGCTGCGCCAGGATCCCGCCCGGCCGGATTACCAGAAGATCGGCCTGCGCTCCCCGGCCGGCTGGGTGGCCTATGCCCGGGCCGGCGAACTGTTCGTCAAGACCTTCCGCCCGGACCCGGCCGCCCGCTACCCGGACCTGGATACCCCGCTGGAAGTCTTCGTGGACGACACCATCGTGGAGCTGGAGACCCTCGGGCCGCTGGCCGCCCTGGCGCCCGGCGCCGCGGTGGAACACGTCGAGGACTGGCACCTGTTCCCCGCCGTGCCCGCCCCCGCCTCCGACGCCGACGTGGACGCCCACATCGCGCCGCGCGTGGCCGGCCTCCGCTGATGGCCCGGCACCTGGAATACGAGCTGGCCTGTGAAACGCACGGCTGCCCCATGATCGCGGCCGGCGGCGACGTCGTCTGCTTGTTTGATTTTCTGGAGGACCACCTGGCCGGGCTGGCGGTCACGGACCTGGTGCCGGACAGCGCCGACGAGCGGCCGGGCGCCCTGGTCTTTACGGACGGCCACACCCTGCCCCTGCTCTGTCCCCACTGCGGCCAGGCCGCCCAACTGGATGACCCCGAGGCGCTGCTGGCCCAGGTGTCGGGCCTGTATCTGGTGGGCCTGGAGTACAACGAAGAGGCCGATGAACGGCAGCTCATCCTGCTCTTCGCGGCCGATCCGGCGGCCAGCCCGGACGACGACACCTTGGAGCTGCTGGAGATCACCACCCACCCTGAAAGCGCCCGCCGGCTCACCTGTCCCCCAGAGCGCCGGGCCCGCTTCCGGGCCACCGGCCGGAGCCGTTAGCCGGCTCGGCCGTTTGACGGTACAGTTTTAGCGATCCGGCACCGTCTCAGGACCGATACCATGGCCGAACAGTACATCGTCACCTACGACACCCACGGCCTCTCCCTGGAGGGGCGCAAATTCACCTTCAAGCAGATCATGGGCGCCCTGGCGGAGGGCATCTTCCGCCCCGGCATGCGCTTCCGCCGCGGCCGGGCCGAATACGTCCTCACCCGTGACGGCCTGGTGCCGCGCCGGCGCACCGAGCCGGAGCGCACCGAAGAAGGCACCCCGGAAGAAGAAGACGAGTAGCCTCGCCCACCCGCCGGCCGGCCCGACTAGAATTGCCTGAGCCATGTTAAGCGTGCGCCTGTTTGGCCCGCCGGCCCTCTCTGCGGGCGAGCTGCCCGTGGTTTTGCCGCGCCGCAAGAGCCGGGCCCTGGCCTTCTACCTGGCGGCTCAGAGCCAGCCGGTGCGCCGCGAGGCCCTGCTGGCCCTCTTCTGGCCGGAGGCCGAACGCGCCGCCGCCCAGCAGACGCTGCGAACCACCCTGCACGGCCTGCGCAAGGTGCTGGGCGAGGCCCTCGTCGGCGACGAGGAGACGCTGGCCCTGGCGCCCGCGGTGGCCGTGGACGCGCGCCAGCTGGAGGCCGGCCTGCGCGCCCCCGGCGAGGCGGCTGGCCTGGCCGCCGTGCTGGCCCTGTACCGGGGTGATGTCGTGGACGGCTTCGATCTGCCGGACGCGCCGGCCTTCGCCGAGTGGGCGGCCGCCGAACGGGAACGCTACCGCCGGCTGGTGAGCCGCGGCCTGACCGCGCTCAGCCTCCAGCACGAGGCGCGCCAGGATTACGGCGCCGCCCTGACCGCCCTCGAGCAGGCCCTGACCTTCGATCCGCTGCAGGAAGACATCCAGCGCGCCGCGCTGCGCCTGCACTACCTGGCCGGCGACCGCGCCGGCGCCATCCGGCGCTACGAGCAGCTCCGCCGCTTGCTGGACGACGAGTTGGGTGTGCCGCCCATGGCCGAGACGCGCGCCCTGTACGACGCCATCATCACCGACACCCTGGCCCGCGGCCCGGCCCGCCCCGCCGTCCTCAGAGCCGCCGCCCGGTCCGCCCCAACCGAAGCGGAACCAGCCGGCCCGGAGCGGGGGTTCGTCCCGCCGTTCACGGGCCGGGCGGCGGAGCTGGCGGCCCTGCACGTGCTGGCCGCCGGCAACCGCGTGGCCCTGCTGGAGGGAGAGCCCGGCATCGGCAAATCCCGGCTGGCCGCGGAGTTCCTGCGCACGACC
>JAEURL010000587.1 GCA_016789165.1 Anaerolineales bacterium
GGCCCGCCGCGCCAGGGCCGCGGCCGCCCGGCTTGTGCCTTGCCAGTGGTGGACCACCTGGGCCGCTGGCACGTAGTTCCCGGCGAAGCCGTACGCGCCCATCCGCTGGCACCAATCGGTGTCCTCGTAATAGGCGAAGAAGGCCGGGTCCAGCCCACCCACTTGTTCCAGAACCGCCCGCCGCACGAGCAGGGCCGCGCCCGAAATCTCGCCCACCCGCGCCGGCTGGCCATAGTCGCGGCCGGGCTGCCGGTACAGGTCGCGCTTCCACAGCCGGTACAGGCGCGTCATCTCCAGCGCCACGCTGGCCACGCTGGGCAGGGGCCGGCCGGAGGGCTGCAGCGAGCCATCCGGGTTGAGCAGCTGCGGCCCGCAGGCGCCGGCCTCCGGATGGTCGTCCATGAAGGCCACCAGGGCGCCGAGGGCGCCGGGGCGGAGCTCGGTGTCGGAGTTGAGCAGGAAGAGGTAACGCCCGCCGGCCGCCTCCAGGCCGCGGTTGTTGGCGCGCGCGAAGCCGAGGTTGGCGGGGTTGGCGATCAGACGCGCGGCCGGGAACTCGGCCGCCAGGCAGGTCAGGGTGTCGTCCTGGGAGGCGTTGTCCACCACGATGACCTCCACCGCCTGGCCGCTTGGCTCGGCGTCGGCCATTACCGCGCGCACGCAGGCCCGCGTCAGATCGCGCGTGTTGTAGGTCACGATGATGACCGAGAGGTCGGGCGGCCCGGCGCTCATCCGGCGCGCGCCAGGTTGAGCACGATCTGGAAGCCGTTCAGGGCCGGCCAGAAGCGCGCCCAACGCGGCTTGAAGACCGTGGCCGCCGCCGCCACGCGGAAGCCGGCCTGCTGCGCCATTTCGCGCGCCGTCCGCTGCGTGAACCAGCGCAGGTGGGTCCGGTCCATCAGGTAGCCGTCGGTGTAATCGAAGCGCCCCAGCAGCAGGTTCAGCCGCGCCGACCAGTGGGCGAGGTTGGGCACGGAGAGCAGGACGCGGCCGTCCGGGCTGAGCAGGGGCGGCAGCCGGCGCAGGAGCGCCCACGGGTCCACCAGGTGCTCGAGCACGTCGGCGAAAATGATGGCCCCATACGGGCCGTGCCGGGCGGCCTCGGCCAGGGTGGCCGCCGTCTCGATGTCGCCCACGATCAGGGGCTCAAACGGCGACTCCGGCAGGGCGGCGGCGGCCGCCGCGATCTCCACGCCCACGGCCCGGCAGCGCTTGGTCTGGCGCAGCCAGCGGCTGATCACGCCGTCGCCGGGCCCGACCTCCAGCACGGCCGCGCCCTCCGGCACCCAGTTCGCGATGAGGGTGCGCGGATTGTTGCGCTCGCCCGGCTGGAACGAGCCGCCGTACAGCCGCGCCGCGGTCATGCCGGCCTCCGCAGGTCCGCCGCGCTCGGCATGGGCAGCTGGATCAGGGCCGCGTAGGCCGCCTGGGCCTGCCGGTCCCGCGCCAGCCAGCGGCGCGGCCACAGCGCGGCCGCGGTGGCGGCGCGGATGGCGGCCTGCCGGCCGGGCGGATAGTGCGCGGCGCAGAAACGGTAAAACCCCCGGTACATGGCCAGGCTGCGCGCCTCCAGCGGGCTCTGGCTTTCCAGGTGCGTCACCACGGCGTGCGGGTCGAACCAGACCTCCCAGCCGGCGGCCCGCAGCCGCCAGGCCCACTCCAGGTCTTCGCCGTACATCTCCGGGAAGAGGGCCTCGTCGAAGCCGCCGGCCTCGGCCACGGCCGCCGGCCGCACGATCAGGCAGGCCCCGGTCAGCCAATCGACGCGCCGGACCTCGGTGTGCGGGCTGCACAGGGCGTAGACGGCCCCGATCGAGCGCCGGCCGCGCAGCAGCTGCCACAGCCCGGAGGCCTCCAGGAAGTGCGTCAGCGGGGTGGGGAAGTCGCGGGCGGAGGGCTGCAGCCGGCCGTCGGCGCGCACCAGCCGCGGGCCGGCCAGCGCCGCGCGCGGGTGCAGGTCCATGAACGCGCTCAGGGCCTGCAGGGCGCCGGGCTGCACGCGCGTGTCCGAGTTGAGGGCCAGCCAGTAGCGGCCCGTGGCGCGGCGGAAGAGCTGGTTCTGGTTGGCCGCGTAGCCCAGCGGCGTCAGGTTCTGGATCACCTGGGCCGGCCCGTACCGCGCGGCCAGCGCCCGGACCTGCTCGGCGTCGTCCGGGGTGTTGTTGACGATCAGGATCTCGATCGGCCAGCCGGCGCGGGTGTCCGCGATGGAGCGCAGACAATCGGCCAGCAGGCCCGGCGTGCGATGGTTGACGATGCAGAGGCTGAGTTCGGGCGTCATCGGCGGCGGAGGGGCTCAGGCGGGCGCGGCCTGGGCCACGATCTGATAGCTGAGCAAGCCGGGCAGCCAGTTCCGTTCCCGCAGCCGGGCCGCCAGCCCGCGCAGGCCGAGCTGGTCCTGCAGGGGCAGGGTGTAGACGCCGGACAGGCGCTGGATGCGGTAGCCGGCGGCGGCCAGCATCCGGGTCAGGCTCCGGCGCGTGAACCAGCGCAGGTGCGAGCGGTCCATGATGCCGCGCGCGGTGTAATCGAAGCGGCCCAGCAGCAGTTCCTTGCGGACGCTCCAGTGCGCGACGTTGGGCACCGAGATCACCCAGCCCCCGCCCGGCGCCAGGGCGGGGCGCAGGGCCGCCAGCAGGCGCTCCGGGGCGCGCAGATGCTCCAGCAGATCGCCGGCCAGGATCACGTCGTACGGCCCGGTCAGCTGGGCGAGCACCTCGGGCGCCTCCACATCGCCGACGATCAGGCGTTGGGCGAAGGGCCGCGCCCGTTCGGCGGCCTCCGGCATGTACTCCACGCCCGTCACCGTGCAGCCGCGCTCCTGGCTCAGCAGGCGCGTCACGTACCCGGTGGCGCTGCCCAGCTCCAGGACGGCCCGGCCGGTGCCGATCCAGTCCAGCGCCAGGCCGATCGGATGGTTGCGGTCGTGCGCGGCGCGCGGATCGACCGTCAGGTCGTAAGGCGTCTCGGAAGTCATCGGCGGCAAGTTTAGCACGCGGCCGGCGCTCAGCGGAGCAGCCGGCGCAGCCAGGCGCCGGCCGTGAACAGGAAGCGCCGGGCCGGGTCCAGGCCGGCCGCCTGGGCCTCGTCAAACAGAGCGTCCAGCATGTGCAGGTGCGTCAGCACACGCTGGCGCGCGGCGCGGCGCTCGGCGGCGCCCGCCTGGCGCAGGGCCGCCGCGGGGCGGAAACCGGGCGCGGTCACGGTCTCGAGCAGCTGGCGCATGCGCTGGGTGTAGCCGTGCTCGGCCTGCACCCGCCGCCAGCCGGCGGCCGCGATGGCCTCGCGCTCGGCGGGATGCGCCAGGTAGTAACGGACCTGGTCCAGCAGATCGGCGTCGTCGGCGAAGGTCACGATCTCGCGGCCGAGGTCGAACAGCTCGCCCAGGCCGTTGGCGGTTGAATCGGTCAGCACCAGCGCCCCGCAGGCCGCGCCTTCAAAGACGCGCATGGTCACGTCGCCGGCGATGCTGGTGTTGAAGACCAGCCGGGATTGGCTGTAGACCTGGCTGACCGCCTCGGGCGGATAGTAGCGGTAGAAGTCGTTGGTGGTGAAGGTGCGCGCCAGCAGGGCCAGGCGGCGCGCGCGCGCGGTGGCGCGGTGGGCCGGGTTCTGGTTGCCCACGAAGCCCACATCGTACTGCCGCGTCAGGTCCAGCCGGCGGTGGACGTCCAGGGCGGCCCCCAGCGGCAGCCAGTACACCTGGGCGTGGCCGGCCGCGGCCTGGAAGGCCGGCAGGTAATCCTTCTGCGCGATGAAGACCGCGTCGAAGAAGCGCGCGGCCTGCTCCCGCCAATGGCCCAGGTGGACGTCGATCAGGTAACAGGCGGTGGGCACCGGCACCGCCTCCAGGCCGGGCGGGAAGTAGCGGCCGGCCGGGTCGATCCACAGGTACAAGTCCACGGGCGCGGGCAGGCCGGCCAGCACCTCAGGGAGCGGCAGGGCGCTGTCATAGCCAGGCCGGCCCGGCGCCGGCAGGCCCACGTAGGTCACGCGATGACCCAGTTCGCGCAGGGCGCGCTCGAGGTGGTAGCCGGCCGCGTAGGCCAGCCAGCGATAGCCCACGGCGATGTGCATCAGGGCCTCCGCCCGCGCAGCCCCTGGCCCAGCACGCGCCAGCCGTACGGGAGCTGGCCGGGGTCGGTCAGCACGGCGCGCAGCAGATAGCGCAGCGCGGCCGGCCGCGGCTCCGTGCGCCAGGCCGTGGCGCAGCGGTAGTACAGCAGCCGGGCGCGGAAGTGGGCCGGGTAGCGCGGGAAGTGCTCCCACTCCACCGCCAGGGCGCTGGCCCGGCGGTTGCCGGCGTGGACGCGCGCCGCGTCGGTGGAGCCGCTGGCCGGGTGGACGCGGTAGATGATCGTCGGGAAGGGCTGATAGAGCAGGTCGTGCGCCAGGCTGAGCCGGACGAAGAACAGCCAGTCCTCGCCGCCCCAGTGCTCGCGGTGCAGGCTTTCCTCGAAGCCGCCCACGGCCTCCCAGGCGCTCCGCCGGAGCATGACGGTGCTGGTGGTGGCGCAGTATTCCACCGTGTGCCAGCGGAAGCTGCGCCACGGCGGCCGGCCGTAAGCCAGCGAGCGCAATCCAATCAACTGCTCCTCGGCCAGATGCAGGGCGTCGCTGGCCACCAGGCCGGCGCCGGGGTTGGCCTGCAGCAGCGCGGCCTGGCTGGCCAGCCGGCCGGGCAGGCACAGGTCGTCGGCGTCCAGCAGCGCCACGAACTCGCCGCGCGCCGCGCGCAGGCCGGTGTTGCGGGCTTTGGAGGCGCCGCCGTTGGGCTGCGCGATGTATCGGATCTGGTCGCCAAAGCCGGCGGCCACCGCGCCGGTGTCGTCCGGGGAGCCGTCGTCCACCACGATCACGTCCAACGGCGGGCCGGCCTGCGCCAGCACGCTGCGGAGGGCGGCGCCCAGGTAGGCGGCTTGCCGGTAGGCGGGGATGACGACCGAGACCAGCGGGGCCATTGGGCTTTAGACGGCCGGGCGCCGGAGCGCCACGAGGTTTTGATACGGATACTGGTCGGCCGGCGGCGCCGGGACCAAGCGCGCCTCGGCCGCGCCGGCCAGTTGGAAAAGCGCGTAGCCGCTGGCCTGGAACAAGTCGTAGAGCTGACGGCCGCTGCTGTTGAAGCCGGCCGCGGTCACGTCGCAGAACTCGCACAGGATGGTGGGCGCCGGCGTCTGGGCCAGCAGGCGCGCCGCGCCGCGCAGCACCAGGGCCTCGGCGCCTTCCACATCGATCTTCAGGAAGTCCACGCGCGGCAGGCCGGCTCCAGCTACGAAGTCATCCAGGGTGGTGACGCTGACCGGCTGCCAGTGGGTGACGGCCTGCTCAGGGTGGGCGTTGCGGGCCAGCGCATTCAAACCGCCGTCGCGGGCGACCGCCAGTTGGGCTAGCCCAGGCCGGTCAGCCACCGCCTGTTCCAGGACGGTGACGTTGGTCAGCCCGTTGGCGGCGATGTTCTTGAGCAGGCCGGCCCGCTCGCGGGCGCTGGGCTCGAAGGCGTACACGCGGCCGGCCGGGCCGACGCGCCGGGCGGCCAGCAGGGTGAACAAGCCGTAGTTGGCGCCGACGTCGAGCACGAGGTCGCCGGGCCGCAGGGTCTGGCGCACAAAGGCCTGCTCGGCCGGCTCGAAGACCCCCACGGTCAGCGCCCGCGCCAGGCCCGTGTCGAGCGGGCACTCGAAGCGCAGGCCGTCCGGCAGCGCGAAGGTCCCGCGCGCGTCCGGGCGCACGCTCAGGCTGAGCCGGCGCCACAGCCGGCCCGGCAGCCGGCGCACGTCAGCGCGCAGCAGGCCGCGCCAGTCGAAGGGCATGGTCGTCGCTCAACTCCCGGCCGGCGCGGCCGGCCGCCAGATCCGCAGCAGATAGCGCACCCGCTCCACGGTCGCGCGGAATTGCAGGGCCGTGATCAGGGCCAAGTATAGCCCGCCGGTCAGCGCCAACGTGGCCGGCAGGCGC
>JAEURL010000625.1 GCA_016789165.1 Anaerolineales bacterium
TGATGGGGGTCTCGCGCTCCTTGCGGTGCAAGCGCATGAACTCGTGGCCGTCCATCTCCGGCATCATCACGTCCAGCACGATCAGGTCCGGCCGCTCTTGCCGGGCCATGAAGAGCGCCTCGCGCCCGCTGCGGGCCGTGGCCACGCGAAAGCCCTCCTGCTCCAGGTAAGACTTCACCAGCGCGGTCAGGCGCTCCTCGTCATCCACCACCAGAATCGTCTTGGGCATAGACCGATGATACTCCCGCACCCTCACCCACGCCGCTGCGCGGTCAAATCAGGTTAAGCGTATCAATCGACTGTGAAGGAATTGTGTGGTTTGTGTTCACCCAGCGCAAAGGCGCGCGGCCGGGGCCTGGCGGCCAAGTTCTCGTCCCTGGCTTTGCTCCCGATCCTGGGCGTTCTGGCGGCCGGCCTGACGCTGTGGGCAGCCTGCGGTTTTGAGACGGCGCCGTTCCCGCTGGCCACTTACTGGCGCGCGCTGAGCGTCTTCATTTATTTCGCGCGGACGCCGCAGACGGCCTTCCTGCTGGGGCAGCTCTCGCCCACCGGCTGCCCGGGCGATTACCTGTTCGTCCTGGCCGTCAAAACGCCGCTGACCGTGCTGATCGGCGCGTGCTGCGGCACGTCAGCCTGGATTGCGCGGTGGGTTACTTGCAGCCGCCGGAGCCGGCGCGGGTGCTGGCCTTGGGCGAGGCGCGGCCCTGACTGGACCTGGGCCAGCCGGTCTATCAGGCCGCCGGTTTCGATGTTCGTGCACCTCGACGAGGCGGACGGGCCATTGGCCGCCGCCTACGACGTGATCGGGCACCGCTATCCGCTGGAGCCACTGCCGCCGTCCGGCGATTATCAATTGGTGGTGGGGCTGTACGCCTTGGAGGAGGGCGGCCCGCGCTATTCGACGAGCCCGCTCACGACCCGGCACGTGCCGTGACGGCCCGGACCTACGAAACGCTGGGCGGCTCGGCCGGCGCCACGGCCGCCAGGCGTTCCGCCAGCTCGGCGCGGTGGTGGATCAGGCGCGGCAGGCAGTCCGGGCAGATCCAGAACTCGCGGCCCTGGAAACGCCAGGCCGCCAGCGGCAGCTCGGCCTCGGATTGGGCGCAGATCAGACAGACATGGTTATCAGCGGGGGCAGGCATAAGGTTACGGGCACTGGATCACGCCCTGGGCCCACAGGCAGCCGCCGCAGGCCGGGAAGACGTTTCCCAGGCAATCCTCCTGATTGGTTTCGGATAGTTCGCACCCGCCGCAAAAGGTGCAGGGCGCGAAGGCGAAGCTCACGACTCGCCGGCGGTAGGCCACGTACTCCGGGTCCAGCCACAGGTCGCGCACGGAGCGCTCGCGCACATTGCCCACCACGTGCTTGTGGCTGGTGCGCGGCTTGCCGTGCAGATAGCTCTGGTGCGTGTGCATCAGGGGCCAGCACGGGCTGACGTCGCCATTCCAGGCCACGGACAGCGTGCCGCTCTCGATGTAGTTGCAGACGTCGTTGGACCCGCCCCAGTTGTTGCCGGCGTAGCTGACATTGTAGCCGGATTGGAAGGCCTGGAAGAGGGCCTCGCGCGTCACGGCGTTGAAATCCATCTTGGGCAGGCTGACGCGCGGCACCTCGCGCGAGGGCAGATAGGCTGCGCTGCGCAGGGCGCTGGTGTACAGCTGCTCGGCCTGCAAGTCCGGGGTGATGGGCAGGACGTTGCTGACGTTGAAGTGCTTGGCCCCCAGCTCACGGCCGAGCGCCAGCACGGCCGGCAGGTCGGCGATGTTGCGCTTCATGGCCACGAAGGCCACACCGATCTCGGGCCGGGCGAAGTGCCCGCCGCGCCGCAGCTGCCGGAAGCGCGTCAGGTTCGCGATCACGCGCGGCAGCTCGGCCCCCAGCCGCACGTCGGCGTAACTCTCCGGCCGCGCGCCGTCGATGGACACCCACAACAGATCCAGGCCGGCCTCGATCAGCGCCAGGGCTTTGCGCTCGGTCAGCAGCGTGCCGTTGGTGATCAGCTCCACGCGCGCGCCCAGGGCCTTGGCCTGCGCCACCCACTCGACCGTGCGCTTGTGGAAGAGCGGCTCGCCGATGCCGCCGAAATAGACCGTGGGCAGCGGGTCCAGCTCGCGCAGGCCGGCCAGGACAGCGGCGAAGGTCTCGTCGGTCATCCGCCCCAGGGTCTCATCCCAGCCGTGCCGGAAGCAGGTGACGCAATCCAGGTTGCAGGCGATGGTGGGCTCGACGTAGACCTTGGAGAGGTGCGTCACCGGCCGGTGCAGGCGCAGGCCGTTGGTGAGCGCCTCCAGGCGCACCTCGGCGCCGGGCACCAGCCCGAGCTGGGCCGCCGCCTCGGGCGGCAGCACCAGGTGGCCCTGTTCATTGACGTAGGCCCACTCGGCCTTGGGCGCCGGCGGCCGGCCGGACATCAGCGCAACAATCGACTCCATACAGCTCTCCACCACCACCCACCCGCCGGGGGCGGCCCGCTACCGGTATAGCACACGCGCCCGCCGGCCGGCATGACGCCCGTCATGCGCCCCCGGCCGCCGGGGCGGCGTGAACCGGAGCCGGCTGGGCCGGGGCCGGCCGCAGCCAGGCGGCCCCCAGACCAATCAGCCACAACGCCCAGGCCGTGTAGGCCACGGCGTTGACCAGGCCCGCGCCCGGCACACCGGCCGGCTCCAGCAGGCCGGCCAGGATGCCCACGCCTGTGAGCACGCCGGCCGGCCCGAACCACGGCCAGACCAGCGGCGAGCGCCGCAGGGCCAGGGCAATCAGCACCGTCCACAGGGCCGTGAAGAGGTACCCCAGGTGCTCGCCCACCGCCTGGCCGGCATAGGCGTTGAAGGCCGCGTACAGCGCGAGGGCGGCCTCCCGGCCGGCCGGAGAGGCGGCCGGATCAAGATAGGCCCGCGCCAGGGCCGGCACCAGGAACGGCCAGCGGATCAGTCCCAAGGCTTGCACCAGGCCGGCCGCCGCGCCGCTGACGAGCGCGATCGGCAGAACGGGGGCGCCCTCCGCCCGCAGGACCTGGTGGGCCAGGCCGGCCAACGGCAGGAAGGCGGCCGCCGACAGGGCGAAGACGTACCAGGCCGCGATCAGGCTGGGGCCGCCGGCTTGGAAGCGCGCCAGCACCGCGCCGGCCGGCTGGCGCAGGATAGCGGGATAATCAAAGGTCAATTGCAGCCAGATGAAGGCGGCCAGCATGCTGGCCGGCACCAGGATGAACAGCAGGCCGGTCAGCTGACGGAAACGGACAGGGGACATGGGCAGGCTCCTTGAGCAACACGGTGCTTGCAGGGTAAGCCTTGCCACACTGTCAAAGTCAAGGGGTGCGGATGGGGATCTGCAGCTCCACCACTGGGGCGGGATGATCCTGGCCGCCGGCGGTGTGCGCC